>NZ_JBHYMS010000007.1:0-169035 GCF_042743185.1 Inquilinus sp. NPDC058860
GACCCCTCCCCCTGCCCCCCTCCCGCAAGGGGAGGGGGGACTAAAAGAGAGTGGGCTTTCGCTATCCTGAAAGCGTCTCGCAGGCGGGAGAGGTAATCGGAAGATGCTCGACATCCGTACCTGGCCTATTCAACCCGCATGATAGGGGATGACGTACGGCCCTTCCGGGATGATCGCGACCGCCGGGTCGTTCGACCGCGCCATGCTGGCGGCAATGGCGGCGTCCAGATCATCCACCAGCGCCGTGCCGGTGATGCCGCGCTCGGCCGCGCCGAGGCCGGTGGTGTAGAGCTCGACCCGGCCGAGGCGCAGCGACTTCAGCTGCATCTCGGTCTGCCATTCGTCGATCTCGGCCAGCGACTTCGCCGTCAGCGTCGCCAGGAACCGCTCCGGCCCCAGCTCGACCAGCCGGGTCTGGGCCTCGCGGAACTCCGGCGAGCCGAAGCCCTCTGAGCATTCCGAGGCGATGATCAAGGTACCGCCCGGCGCCAGGATGTCGAGCGGCGTCACCATGCCCTTGATCGTCTGGTAGTAGGTCTTGTCCAGCGGATAGCCGGCCGAGGAGGTCACCACCGTCTTGAACTTGCGCGGCACCGGCACGCGGGTGGCGCCGCTGACGAAGTCGACCGCCGCGGCATGGCTGGCGATGATCTCGCCGAAGGTGACGCAGACGAGATCGCGGTCCTCGTCCAACACGGTGTTGAGGCCGTAGACCTCGCCCAGCATGCCGACGATCTGCAGCTGCTCCTCATGCAGCGGGTTGCCGACCAGGTTGCACTGGACCGCGAGCGGGTCCTCCATGAAGCGCGCCGAGTGGAAGGTGCGGATGGTCTCGTGATGGGCGACGCCGGGGGCGATCACCTTGCGGCCGCCGGACCAGCCGGCCATGAAATGCGGCTCGACCAGCCCGGTGGCGAGGCGCAGGTCGGCCTCGACGAATTGCCGGTCGATCCGGACCGGCGTGCTGCGCGTCGCCGTGCGGCCGAAATCGACATGGGCGGCATCGTCGCGGGCGTCGTGGTTGTCGACCCGGACATGCTCCAGCACCCAGGGGTCGCCGACCAGCTCCGCCAGCTCCTCGCCCAGATTGGGCCGGTGCAGGCCGGTGGCGACCAGGATGCTGATGCGGTCGAGCGGGATGCCGGCGGCCACCATGGTCTCGACCATCGGCCGCAGGAACAGCCGGTTCGGCACCGGCCGGGTGATGTCGCAGATCAGGATGCAGGCGCTGCGGCGGCCGCGCGCCAGCTCGGCCAGGCCGGGCGCGCCGATCGGCTGCGCCAGCGCTCGGGCGATCGCGGCCTGCGGGTCGGGCAGCTTCGGCAGGGCCTGCTTGTGCACCACCGTCGCCTGCGCCCCCGCCGGCAGGCGGATCGGCAGATGGCCGCGGCCATAGGAAAGGGTCAGTGTGCTCACGACGCTGCTCCGCTTCGGCTCAGGCGGGGATGATGGCCTCGATCTCTTTCGCCATCAATGACGACGGGTCGAGCCATGGCCGGCGGCGGCCCAGCTTTCCGCGATCGCGACCACGGCGGCATTGACCGGTCCGCTGGTGATCGAGGGGATGACCGAGGCGTCGACCACGTAGAGGCCGTCGATGCCGTGCACCCCGAGCGACGCATCGACCACCGGCCCCAGGCTGCAGGTGCCGACCGGGTGGTGATGGGTCATCGCCGCCCGCGCCAGGAAGGCGTCGAGATCGGCTTCCGCCTCCACCCCCGGGCCTGGCAGAATCTCGCCGTCGCTCCACTCCGCCAGCGGCGCGGCCTGGCCGACCCGGCGGGCCAGGCGCAGCGCCGCGCGAAAAGTCCGGCGGTCGTGCCCGGTCGTGAGATAGGCCGGATCGATGATCGGGGCGTCCGCCACGGATGGACCGCCGGGCCGGATCGCGCCGCGGCTGGTCGGGTGGGTGACGCCGCACATAATGGTGTAGGCGGCGCCGGCCTCCGGCCGGGCGAAGGCTTCGGTCACCACCGGCAGCACGACGCAGGCCAGGACCACGTCCGGCACGCCCTCCCTCCGGGACGGGTCGTCGCCGTGCAGATACATCAGCGATTCCGAATGCTGCAGCCGGGAAGGCGCCACCGGCCGGCGGGCGCGGTAGACATTGCCGGCCGCCAGCAGATGGTCGTGCAGGTTGCACCCGACCTCCGGCAACTCGTGCCGGCAGGCGATGCCGGCGTCGCGCAGGGTCGCCGGATCGCCGATGCCGGAGCGCATCAGCAGCAGCGGCGAGGCGACCGCGCCGGCGCACAGCACGATCCGGTCCGCGGTCACGATCTCCTCCGCTCCGTCCCGGGTAACCCGGACACCACGGGCCCGGCCGCCCTGCAGCACCAGGTCATGGACCAGGATCTCGGTCAGCAGCGTCAGGTTCGGTCGGCCGAGGATCGGCGCGAGATAGGCATCGGCGACGCTGAGGCGCCGCCCGTCGCGGATCGTCAGCTGGTTCGGCGCCACACCGGCCAGCGGCCCGGAATTGTGGTCGCCGAGCCAGGGTGCGCCGATCGCCAGGCCGGCCGCCATGTAGTCGCGGACCAGTGGATGGATCTGCTCGTCCGGCAGCATCACGTCGAGCGGCCCGGCGTCGCCATGCGCGGCCGAGGCGCCGCCGGAGAACCGCTCGCTGCGGCGGAAGGCCGGCAGCAGCGCCTCATGGGACCAGTCCGGGCCGCCCGCCGCGGCCCAGGGCGCGAAATCGTCGGGATGGCCGCGCACATGGGCCATGGCATGCAGGCAGCTGGAGCCGCCGACGATGCGGCCGCGCGGCCAGTCGTGGACGTGGCCGGCGGTGCCCGGCTGCGGCACGGTGCGATAGGCCCAGTCATAGGCCCGCCCCTGCAGGAACGGCCATTGCGCGGGCACGGCGATGTCCGGATCGGACGGCATCGCCCCGGCCTCGACGAGGCCGACGGACAGGGCCGGGTCTTCGCTCAGCCGCGCCGCCACCACCGAGCCGGCGGAGCCGGCGCCGATCACCAGCACGTCGAAACCGGTCATGCGCGCTCCCGCTGCGATGGCAAGGCCGTCAGGCCACGGCCATGCCGGGCCCCAGGCGGTCCAGGATCTGGCGCTGCACCGCGCCGAGATGGGCCCGCATCGCCTGCTCCGCCGCGTCCGGGTCGCGCGCGGCGATGGCGTCGGCGATCGCCTTGTGCTCGGCGTCGCGCTGGCGCAGCCGGTTCGGGCAGCTCGGGTTGTCGCTGTTGCCGAAGCGCAGCCGGGCGTCGGTCGCCACCTGGCGGATCAGGGCGTAGAGCTCGGTCGCCAGGCTGTTGCGGGCACCTGCCGCGACCGCCTTGTGGAAGGCCAGGTCGATGGCGCCGGCCGACGCGCCGGGCGGCGTGCTGGCGGCGCGCTGGATGCGCATGATCTCGAAGGGCGAGGCACGCAGCGCCGCCAGCCGGGCCAGCGCCGGCTCCAGCATCATGCGCAGCTCGATGATCTCGACCGGGTTGGTGTCTCGGGCGAGGTCGTCGCCCCGCCGCGGCGCCGCGGTCCGCGGCCGCCCGGCCCGCGCCGGCTCCAGCTCCCCCGCCGCGCGCAGCTGGTCGAGCGCCTGCCGCAGCCGGTGCCGCTTGACGTTCAGCCGCTCCGCCAGGGCCCGTTCGGACGGCTTGCCCTGCCCGGCGGCGAGGATGCCGCGCACGGCCGCGACAAGCTCGGCGAGGCTGTCGTCGCGGCTGGAGGGATCTGGCGTCTGATCGTCGGCGTTCTGGTGATCGAAAGGCGCCGATCGGTTCATCCTGGTCCCTCTGGCTTGGTTCTTGGCGTCTGTTCCGGCAGCCGGCCCGCCCCGCAACCGCGGCATCGGCAGCCCCGACCACATGGGCCACCATAGCAACCATTTACTATGGTTGACAAGAATGGTTGGCAATGGTCGAGTTGATCCGGCAAGCGCCGCCCAGACCGGCGCAACCCCGACAGGAGGCTTCCGGTGACCCCCGCCGCAGGCTACGACACGATCATCGTCGGTGCCGGCTCCGCCGGCTGCGTCCTCGCCGCCCGGCTGAGCGAGGATCCCGCCCGCCGCGTGCTGCTGCTGGAGGCCGGCGGCTGGGACCGCGATCCCTGGATCCACATCCCGCTGGGCTGGGGCAAGATCCTGCAGAAGCGGCTGCACGACTGGGGGTACTTCAACGAGCCCGAGGACAATGTCGACGGCCGCCGGGTGGAATGCGCCCGCGGCAAGGTGGTCGGCGGCTCGTCCTCCACCAACGCAATGGCCTATGTCCGCGGCAATCGCGGCGACTATGACCGCTGGGCCGCGTCCGGGCTGGACGAGTGGTCCTACGCCCACGCCCTGCCCTATTTCCGCCGGCTCGAATCCTGGGAGGGCGGCGCCGACGCCTGGCGCGGCGGCGACGGGCCGATGCGGGTGCAGCATTGCCGCTACCAGGACCCGCTGCTCGACGCCTATGCCGCCGCCGGACAGCAGGCCGGGCACGGCTGGACCGAGGATTACAACGGCGCCCGGCAGGAGGGTTTCGGCCGGCTGCAGATGACGATCCGCGACGGCCGGCGCTGCAGCGCCGCAACCGCCTATCTGCGCCCGGCGCTGCGACGGCCGAACCTGACCGTCTCGGTCGGGTCGGTGGCCACCCGCATCCTGATCGAGGGCACCCGCGCGGTCGGCGTCGAATACGTCAAGGACGGCCAGGTTCTCACCGCCCGGGCGGATCGCGAGGTGATCCTGTCCGGCGGCGTCATCAACAGCCCGCAGCTGCTGATGCTGTCCGGCATCGGCGACCCGGAGCAGCTGGCGGCACAGGGCATCGGCACCCGCATCCCGCTGAAGGGCGTCGGCCGCAACCTGCAGGACCATGTCTCGACCATCCTGATGTACCAGCGCAGCGAGCCGGGGCCGTTCCACCGCATGATGCGGGCCGACCGGATCGCGCTGGAGCTCGGCAAGGCCTATGCCTTCGGCAAGGGCTTCGCCGCCGACGTGCCGGGCGGCGTGGTCGCCTTCCTGAAGAGCCGGGCGGAGCGGGCACTGCCCGACGTGCAGTTCCTGCTGACCGCGGCGCCGCTCGGCGCCTGGCCCTATTTCAAGCCGTTCAAGCAGCCCTTCACCGATGCCTTCGCCTGCCGCGTCGTGGCGATCCAGCCGGAGAGCCGCGGCACCGTCTCCCTCGCCTCGGCCGATCCGATGGCGGCGCCGCTGATCCGCCAGAACTTCCTGGCGACCGATGCCGACTGGGCCAGCCTGCGCGCCGGCATCCGGATGGCGCGGGAGGTGATGGCGCAGGGCCCGATGGCCCGCTTCATCGCCCGCGAATCCGCGCCCGGCCCGGCCAAAGCGACGGATGCCGAGATCGACGCCTATATCCGCGCCAGCTCGATCACCGTGCACCACCCGCTCGGCACCTGCCGCATGGGCGTGTCGGCGGATGACGGGGCGGTGGTCGACCCGCAGCTGCGGGTGCACGGCGCCGAAGGCCTGCGCGTGGTCGACGCCGCGGTGATGCCCGACCTGACCTGCGGCAACATCAACGCCCCGGTGCTGATGATCGCCGAGCGCGCCGCCGACCTGATCCGCGGTGTGCCGACGTTGGCGCCGACCTCGATTCCAACCAATGAACCAACCAACCATCAACCAAACTCCACCCAACCAAATAATATGGTTGAAACGGTCGACCAGCGGGCATACCGTCGTGGCTAAGGTTGAACAACAATCCAAAAACAGGGGTGCGACATGACGGACACGCGCGCCGCGGCGCAAGGGGCGTCCAATCGCGACGCCGCCCTGAAGGCGCTCTACGACGACGTCTTCACCAAGAACATGTTCCCGTTCTGGGCCAGCTCGACCGACGTCGACCACGACGAGATCAAGCAGCTGATGGGCACCCAGAAGGCGCTGCCCTTCCTGTGGAGCTACAAGGACGACATCGCGCCGATCCTGCAGCGCTCCGCCGAGCTGATCCACATGGACGATTCCGAGCGGCGCTCGCTGATCCTGGTCAATCCCGGCCTGTCGCCGCGGCGGGCCACGGTCAGCACCATGTACACCGCCTATCGGCTGAACGACCCGAACGAGGTGATGCCGCCGCACCGGCATTCGCCCAGCGCCATCCGCTTCGGCCTGACCGGCCGCAGCAACTTCACCGGCGTCGAGGGCGAGGACATCACCTTTGGCCCGGGCGACATGGTGCTGACGCCGATCGACGCCTGGCACAACCACGGCAACACGGGCGACGAACCGGCGGTCAACCTGTCGGTCCTGGACCTGCCGCTGGTCGAGACCCTGAACGCGGTCTATTTCGAGCACGACTACGCCGAGAGCGGCGTCGCCAAGAAGGTGCAGAGCGCCCGCTTCCCCACCGATTATTCCGCCCGCGTCTACGGCGCCGGCGGGCTGCGGCCGCGCTTCATCGACCACCACCGCGGCTCCGGCCTGTCGTCGCCGATGTATGTCTACCGCTGGGACGCGATGCGGGAGCAGCTGGAGCGGTTCAAGGACTGGGACGGCGACCCGTATGAGGCGCTGATGATCGAATATGTCGACCCGCTGACCGGCGGGCCCGTGTTCAAGACCATCACCTTCTTCGCCCAGATGCTGCGGCCGGGCGAGCGCACGCGGCCCTTGCGCCAGACCGCCAGCCTGCTGGCGGCGCCGTTCCAGGGCAGCGGCCATTCCATCGTCGACGGCAAGCGCTTCGACTGGGCGGAGTTCGACACGCTGGCGGTGCCCGGCGGGTCGTGGTGCGAGCATGTGAACGGGTCGGAGACCGAGCCCGCGATCCTGTTCGTGGCCAGCGACGAGCCGGCGCAGAAGGCCTTCGGCCTGTTCCGCAAATGGGGCCGCGACGCCAGCGGCGACGTCGTCCGCATGATCTGACGGCCTCTCTTCCCCCGAACGATCCCGAGGCCATTTTGCCGAGCTCCGCCAACACCACCCTCGTCTCGCATATCGACTGCCCCGGCGGCGGTCAGGTCTGGGTCGAGGGCACGACGCTGTATATCGGCCACATGCGGTCGCCGAGCGGCACGACCATCGTGGATGTCGCCGATCCCCGGAACCCGAAGGTGATCGCCCGGCTGGAGCTGCCCGAAGGCTGGCATTCGCACAAGGTGCGGGTGGCCGGCGACATCATGATCGTCAACCACGAGAAGCTGGGGCAGAGCGGGCCGAAGGAATTCGGCGGCGGCATCGCGATCTATGACGTGTCCCGCCCCGGCGCGCCGAAGCTGATCTCGAAATGGCTGACCGCCGGCCGGGGCGTCCACCGCTACGATTTCGACGGCCGCTACGCCTATATCTCGCCGACCGCCGAGGGCTATGTCGGCAACATCGTCATGATCCTGGACCTGATCGACCCGGCCCGGCCGGTCGAGGTCGGGCGCTGGTGGATCCCCGGCCAATGGACCGGCGGCGGCGAGGAATACCCTTGGGCGGAATGGGTGTCGCCGCGCTGCCACCACCCGATCCGGGCCGGCGACCGGCTGTATGTCAGCTACTGGCATCACGGGCTGTTCATCCTCGACATCGCCGACATGGCGCGGCCAAGGCTGGTCTCGCAGCTGAACACCAGCCCGTCCTTCCCGCACCCGACCCACACCTGCCTGCCGGTCCCGCAGCTCCTGAAGGGCCGCAAGATCATGGTCGTGGCCGATGAGGACGTGGCCAAGCTGCGGCCGTCGCCGCCCGCCTTCACCTGGATCTACGACATCACCGAGGAGCGGCTGCCGTTGCCGATCGCCACCTTCCAGGTGCCGGGGCTGGACCCGGACGGGGCGCCGCAGCCGGCGATGACCGGCTGCCACCAGCCGTCGGAGCGCTTCACCGGCACGGTCATCCCCTTCGCCTGGTTCGCGCAGGGGCTGCGGCTGGTCGACATCGCCGACCCCTTCGCCCCGCGCGAGGTCGGCCATTTCCTGCCGGACCCGCCGGCCGGCGAGGAGCGGGCGTCGTCGAACGACGTCACCATCGACGATCGCGGCCTGATCTACCTGATCGACCGGATCAACGGCGTCGACATCATCGAAACCAGCGCCTTCTGAAGGGGACCCGCCATGCCCGACACCGCAGACGCTGCGCCGCGCTACGCCATCGGCCGCAAGAACCCGAACCTGCCGTTCCACCCCGCGGTGCGGGCCGGCGACTTCATCTTCGTCTCCGGCCAGGTCGGCAAGGATGCCGAGGGCAACATGGTCGACGGCACGATCGAGGAGGAGACACGGGCGACGATCGAGGCGATCCAGCGGGTGCTGGCCGAGGACGGCGCCACCCTGGCCGATGTCGTCCGGGTCACGACCTATCTCGAGGATACCCGCGACTTCGGCCGCTACAACAAGGTCTTCGCCGAATATTTCAAGGACGCGGTGCTGGCCCGGACCACGGTCGAGGCGCGCGCCGTGATCAACACCAAGGTCGAGATGGACGCCATCGCCTATCGCCCGCTGAAGGGCTGAGGCGTCGGCGAACTCGGGAGGCAAGAATGATCAGACTGCTGGGCCGGCACACCTCCGGCAATGTGCAGAAGGTGGTGTTCCTCCTGGAGGAGCTGGGCGTCGCCTATGAGCGCGAGGATTACGGCCGCCAGTTCGGCAACACCCAGACCGACGAATACCGGGCGCTGAACCCGAACGCCAAAGTGCCGACCCTGGTCGACGGCGACACGGTGATCTGGGAGTCGCACACGATCCTGCGCTATCTCGCGACGCTGCACGGCCCGGCCCTGACCGGCGCCAACCCCGCCGAGGAGGCCGATGTCGAGCGCTGGATGGACTGGCTGCTGGCCAGCGTGAACAGCCTCTACGTCGCCATCTTCAAGGACGCCAAGAAGCCGCCGGAGGAGCGCGGCGCCGAGTTCGCGGCGCAGGCGAAGGAGCTGACGGAGCTGCTGGCGATCGCCGACCGGCATTTGGCCGGGCGGGACTGGTTCGCGCTGGGCCGGCTGACCGTCGCCGATGTCGCGCTGGGCCCGATCCTGAAGCGCTGCCTGGGCTTCCCGATCGACCGGCCGGCCTTCGCCAATCTCGACCGCTGGCTGGCGGCGCTGGAGGCCCGGCCGGCCTTCCGCAAGGCGACGGCGGGGTAAGCGGCGCCGGCCGCCGAAGGCCGGATACGAAAGGACGGGATGGGAAGAGCTGGATCATGCCCGTGACGAGACTGAAGGAGCCACCGGCGGTACCGTCGCCCGACACTGCGCAGATCGCAGTCGAGGGCGTGTCGGTGACCTTCGACATCCTCGGCGTGCGGCAGCAGGTGCTGCGCGACATCAGCCTGAGCGTGCCGCGGGGGTCCTTCGCCTGCCTGATCGGCCCGTCCGGCTGCGGCAAGAGCACCTTGCTCAAGGTGCTGGCCGGCTTGGTGCCGCCGACCGAGGGCCGGGTTCGCGTCGCCGGGCTGCCGCCTGGTGAGGCGGCGCGCCGGCGGATCATCGGGCTGGTGTTCCAGGAGCCGAACCTCCTGCCCTGGAAGAACGCGCTCGACAACGCGGCGCTGCTGCGCGAGGTGGCCGACAGGTCCCTGTCCCGGGCCGAGGTGCTGGACCGCGCCCGCGCGATGCTGCGGCTGGTCGGGCTGGAGGATGCGGAGGCCAAGCGGCCGAGCCAGCTGTCGGGCGGGATGCGCCAGCGCGTCGCCATCGCCCGCGCCCTGACGCTGGAGCCCGACATCCTGCTGATGGACGAGCCCTTCGGCGCCCTCGACGCGATCACGCGGGAGGAGATGAGCCGGTCGCTCTTGGAGATCTGGGAGCGCACGGGCAAGACCATCGTCCTGGTCACCCATTCGATCGACGAGGCGGTGCTGCTGTCGCGGCACGTCCATGTCATGGGCGTCGGGCCGGGCCGGATCATCGACAGCATCGAGATCCCCCTGCCCTATCCGCGCGGCGAGGACAGCTACGCCGATCCGCGCTTCCGGGCGATGGAGAGCCGGCTGCGGTCGCTGCTGGTGCAGAGCCATGCGACACGGGGGCGGCCATGAGCGACGCCACTGTCCTCGCCCGCCGGAGTTCTGCCACGTCGGGATGGCTGCCGGCCGCCGTGCTGCTGGTGATCACGATCGCGGTCTGGGAGGCCGCGATCCGGATCTTCGACGTCTCCAGCTACATCCTGCCGACGCCCTCGGCCATCGGCGCGACGCTGCTGCGCGAGGCCGGGCCGCTCTGGGAGGCGACGCAGGTCACCGCGGTCGAGATCCTGGTCGGCTTCCTGGTCGCCGCCGCGGTCGGCATCGCGCTGGCCATGGTCATCGCCCGGTTCCGGCTGCTGGGCCGGGCGCTGTACCCGCTGATCGTGCTGTTCCAGACCGTGCCGAAGGTGGCGCTGGCGCCGATCTTCATCCTGTGGTTCGGCTACGACCTGGCGCCCAAGGTCGGGCTGATCCTGGTGATCGCCTTCTTCCCGGTGACGCTGTCGATGCTGGCCGGGCTGGAGGCGGCGGAGCCCGGCCTCCTGTCCCTGATGCGGTCGGTCGGCGCCAGCCGGACCACGATCCTGCTGCGCATCCAGATCCCCTACGCCCTGCCGCAGCTGATGGCCGGGCTGAAGATCGCCGTCACCTTCAGCGTCATCGGCGCCATCGTCGGCGAGTTCGCCGGCGCCTCGGCGGGCCTGGGCTACCTGATCCAGTTCGCCTCGACCCAGCTGGACACGCCGATGGTGTTCGCGGCGCTGCTGGTCGTCTCGGTGGTCGGGGTCGTCTTCTACTACGCGATGGAGCTGCTGGAACGGCTGGTGGTGCCCTGGGCGCCGAAATTCGATCCGGCGCTGCGGTCCGCCTGATCCGAGCAAACGAAAGGCCGCGGGAGGCTAAGATGGTGAGGAGTTCGGTCTGTGGAGCCCTCGCGGGCTTGGCGATGCTGGTGCTGGCGGGCCCGGCCCTGGCCGCCGACCAGGTGAGCGTCCAGCTCGACTGGGTGGTACGCGGCAACCACGCCATGTTCTTCGTGGCCAAGGAGAAGGGCTATTTCGCCGCGAACGGGATCGAGGTCACCGAGATCCGCAAGGGCACCGGGTCGCCCGACGCGATGCGGCTGGTGGCGAACGGCAATGCGGAGTTCGGCTTCGGCGACCTGCCGACCCTGGCCGTGGCCCGGTCGCAGAACGTCCCTGTTGTAGCGTTGGCCGCGGTCAACCAGCGTTCGCCGATCGGCATGATCGCCCTGGCCAAGAGCCGCCAGTTGAAG
Source organism: Inquilinus sp. NPDC058860 (assembly GCF_042743185.1). Lineage (NCBI taxonomy): Bacteria > Pseudomonadati > Pseudomonadota > Alphaproteobacteria > Rhodospirillales > Rhodospirillaceae > Inquilinus > Inquilinus sp. NPDC058860. The sequence goes on from NZ_JBHYMS010000007.1 coordinate 11,142, forward strand.
ACCCCGGCCGACATCAAGGGGCTGAACATCGGCATCCACCCCGCCGGGTCGACCTATATCTTCTACAAGGCGTTCCTGGCCGCGAACGGCATGACCGAGGCCGACATGAAGATGAGCAGCGTGTCGCCACCCTATGAGAGCTATCTGCTGCTCGGCCGGGTCGACGCGGTGCCGGGCTATATCGATGCCGAGGTGCCGGAGCTGGAGGCCAAGGCCGGCGGCCCGGGGTCGCTCAGCATCATCCTCGGCGCCGATTACGGCTACGACGTCTACGGCTCCGGCCTGTTCACCTCCGAGGCCATGCTCAAGGACAAGCCGGATGTGGTGAAGCGCTTCGTCGCCGCCTATCTCGAGGCCTTCCGCTTCACCGCCGAGAACCCCAAGGAGGCCGCGGCGATCACCGCCAAGGCGGCGCCGGGCTATGCCGGCAAGGAGGACGTGCTGGCGGCGCAGCTGCAGGCCGATATCGACCACACCTTCACGGACGCCGACACCAAGGCCAACGGCCTCGGCTGGATGACCAGGGAGAAATGGGCCAACACGATCAAGGTGCTGACCGACCAGGGCGCGCTGAAGGGCACGGTGGCGGCCGACACTGCCTTCACCGACGCCTATCTGAAGCCCTGAGCAGCGGAGGATGGCGATGCCGAGCCTTCAGGTCGCGGTGATCGGCCTCGGCACCATGGGGCCGGGGATCGCGGCGACGCTCGCCCGTGGCGGCATGGGCGTCCGGGTGCACGACACCGCACCGGCCGCGATCGAGCGCGCCCGCGCGACGATCCCGCAGGCGGGATCGGTGCTGGACCGGCTGGGCATCGCCCCACCGGAGTCCGGCGAGGGCGCGGTCAGCTTCCATGACGACCTGGCCGGGGCGGTCGCCGGGGCCGGGCTGGTGATCGAGAACGTGCCGGAGAAGGTCGAGATCAAGGCCGAGGTCTATCGCGCGCTGGATCCTCTGCTGCCGGCGGAGACCATCGTCGCCTCCGACACCTCGGGCATCCCGATCACCACGCTGCAGGGCTTCCTGTCGCATCCGGAGCGACTGGTCGGCATGCACTGGTCGAACCCACCGCACATCATCCCGATGATCGAGGTGATCGCCGGCCGGCACACCGCGCCGGCGACGGTGGCCTTCATCAGCGACCTGGTTCGGTCGTTGAAGCTGATGCCGGTGGTGGTGAAGAAGGACGTGCCCGGCTTCGTCGAGAACCGCATCCTCTACGCCCTGCTGCGCGAGGCGATCGACCTGGTCGACCAGGGGGTGATCGACGAGGAGGGCATGGACACCTGCGTGTCCTGGGGCATCGGCTACAAGCTGAGCGTTGTCGGCCCGATGCGGCTGCTCGACATGGCCGGGCTGGATATCTACCAGTCGGTCGCCGGTTTCCTGAACGCCGACCTCTCGGACCGCAAGGATGTGGCGGGCTATGTCACCGACCGTACGCGCGCGGGCAAGCTGGGGATCAAGAGCGGCGAGGGCATCTTCCCCTACACGCCGGAACAGAGCCGCGAGCTGCAGGCCGAGCGCGCCCGCCGCCTGGTCGCGGTGCGGCGGATCCTGGAGGGGCGGGAATGACTCAGCGGCAGACCAGCCGATCGCCGTCCGGCGCGCAATCCACCGCGATCGCCGCCCCTGCGGCGACCGGCCCGGCATGGCGCGGCAGGTCGATCGGGCTGCGCGTCGCCCAGCTGCGGCCGGCCACGCCGCACCACAGCGCCTCGACCGGCAGCCGGTCCTGCTTGTCGTTGAGCAGATACACCGCACCGCCGGCGGGGTCGAACCACAGCCGGGCGCTGACCGCGCCGCCCGGCCCGGCCTGGCCGAGATCGACCGAGTACCAATGGGCGATGGCGGCGCCGCAGGCGATCCGGCCGTCGCCGCGGTTCTCCGCTCGGAACGCCCGCTCGATCAGCCCGTCCGGCCCATGCCCAGCCGCGAAGGCCGGCAGGACCGCGAGCACCAGCGCGAACGACGGAAGGAAGCGCATCACCGCATGACCTCGGAAGGATAGGTTGCAACGAAAACAATACTAAGTCGCGCTACGATACAACAAAAATAAAACATGTATTGATCTCCTTCAGAAAACAACAAACAGGGAGCTGCGATATGTTGAAGTCGATGATGATCAAGGCCAGTCTCGGCGCACTGATGCTGGTGCTGGCCTCGACCGCGGGTGGTGCCGCGGAGATCAAGAGCATCGCCATCCTGACGCCGGAGCAGGGCACCGATTTCGGCTGGAACCAGCAGGGCGTCACCGCGGCCAAGGCGGCCGGCGAGAAGGCGGGCGTCAAGGTCACCGTGGCCGAGGGCCTCGGCTATGGCGATGTGCGGCCGACCATGCGCGAGCTGGTGGAGGACGGGGCCAGCCTGCTGATCGCCCATGCCAGCGGCTACAACACCTCCGCCCCCGAGATCGCGGCCGAGACCGGCGTGCCGGTGGCGATCGTCGACCGGCCGGACCTGTTGAAGCCCGGCCTGATCGCCGACTACACGCTGAGCGGCCATGAGGGCGCCTATCTGGCCGGCCGGCTGGCGGCGAAGATGACCCGCACCGGCACGGTCGGCATCGTCGTGTCGGGCGAGCCGCCGTCCTGGAACTCGCAATCCGCCGCCTTCGCCCAGGGCGTGAAGGCGGAGAAGCCGGCGGTGAAGATCCGCTACGCCGTGATCGGCCCGGCCGCCTACAGCGACGCGGCGGGCGGCAAGCGGGTGACGGAATCGGTGATCGCGGCCGGGGCCGACATCATCTTCGGCCAGGGCAACGGGTCGAGCTTCGGCATGATCCAGGCGGTCGAGACCAGCAAGGCCACCGACGGCGGCAAGGTCTATTTCATCGACGTGATCGGCGACAAGTCCAGCATCGACAAGGGCAACCTCTTGTCCTCGGTCGTCTGGAACATCACCCCGGTCTATGCGGCGATGATCGCGGACCTGAAGGCCGGCAGCTTCGGCACCAAGCATTATGCCATTGGCCTGGCCGACGATTCCGTGCAACTGCTCAAGACCAAGGCCATCCCCGACGACGTCTGGACCCAGATCACGGCGCTGCGCGGCGATATCGTCAGCGGCAAGCTGAAGGTCGAGCCGGTGTGGGATGCGGCTGCGGTGCGGGCGCTGATGTCGGACGTGTCGGCGACGGCGCAGTAAGCTTGCCCGAGAAGCCCGCCGGGACCTCCCGGCGGGCCGCGGAACGACGGAACCATGACCGCATCATCACCGGAGCCCGGCGCGCCGATCCTCGCGTTGCGCGGCATCACCAAGCGCTTCCCCGGCGTCGTCGCCAACGACCAGGTCGACCTGGCGATCCGGCCCGGCGAGGTGCATGTGCTGCTGGGCGAGAACGGGGCCGGCAAGTCGACCCTGATCGCCATGCTGTCCGGCCTCTTGCAGCCGGATGACGGCAGCATCCTGGTCGACGGGCGCGAGCAGCCCATCGCCTCGCCCCGCCACGCCCTCGGCATTGGCATCGGCACGGTGTTCCAGCACGTCATGCTGGCCCCGACCCTGACCGTGGTGGAGAACCTGGCGCTGGGCCTGTCCTGGTGGCGCCGGCCCGACCGCACCCGGCTGGCGGCCGAGTTCGGCCGCACCGCCGGGGAGCTGGGCCTGTCGATCGAGCCGCATGCCGTCACCGGCGCGCTGTCGCTGGGCGAGCAGCAGCAGGCGGAGATCGTGCGCGCGCTGCTGCGCGGCAGCCGGGTGCTGATCCTGGACGAGGCGACGGCGATGCTGACCCCGAAGGGGGTGGAGGAGCTGGGCGCGCTGATGCGGCGGCTGGCCGGTCGCGGCATCGCCGTGGTCTTCATCACCCACAAGCTGAAGGAGGCCTTCGATTTCGGCGACCGCATCTCGATCCTGCGCCTCGGCCGCAAGGTCGGCGAGATCCCGCCCGAGCGGCTGCGGGCGCTGGACGAGCGCACGGCCACGGCCGAGATCGTGCATCTGATGTTCGGCGCCGCCGCCACCGACGAGCCAAAGGTCGGCGGCCGGCGGCGCCCCCCTGCCCCCTCCGCCGCGCCCCTCCTGGTCGTGCGCGACCTGAGCGTGCCCGGCCAGGGCGCCGCCGCCGTAGCCGATGTCGCGCTGGAGGTGGCGCCGGGCGAGATCCTGGGCATCGCCGGGATCGACGGCAACGGCCAGGCGCAGCTGGCCGAGGCGCTGGCCGGGCAGCGGCCGGCGAGCGGCGGCGCGGTGCTGCTGGACGGCCGGCCGATCGAGCGGCTGGATGTCGGCGCGCGGCGCCGGCTGGGCCTGCGCTACGTCACCGACGACCGGCTCGGCGAGGGCACGGTCGGCCCCTTCCCGGTCTCCTTGAACCTGCTGCTGAAGCAGATCGGCGAGGCCCCCTTCTGGTCGCGCGGTCTGGAGCGGCCGGACGAGATCGACCGTCATGCCCGCGCCCTGGTCGCCGCCTTCGACGTCCGCACCCCCGGCATCCGTACGCCGGTCGGCCGCCTGTCCGGCGGCAACATCCAGAAGGTGCTGCTGGCGCGCGAGCTGTCCGGCGCCGCCCGGGTCGTGATCTACAGCAAGCCGACTTACGGGCTTGACCTGCAGACCACCCTCGCCGCGCGGCGGCGGATCCGCGACGCCGCCGATGCCGGCGTCGCCACCATCCTGATCTCGACCGACCTGGAGGAGCTGCTGGAGCTGGCGGACCGGATCGCGGTGATGTCGCGCGGCCGCATCGCCGGCACCGTCGCCAATGACGACGAGGCCCGCCGCCGCGTGGGAGAGCTGATGATCGGGGTCGCGTCATGACGGCGGATGCGGTGAACGGCACGGCCCCCGCGCAGAAGCCGCCCGCCACCCCCGGCGTGGCCGCAGCCGCCCTGCATTGGGCGCTGGTCACGCTGGTGCCGATCCTGGCGGCCCTGCTGCTGTCCGGCGGCGTGCTGCTGGCGCTGGGGACCGACCCGCTGGCCTATTACGGGCTGGTGCTGCAGCGCGGCCTGCTGTCCTGGCTCGGGCTGCAGGCGTCGCTGTCGCGGATGGCGCCGCTCTTGTTCCTCGCCGCCGGGCTGATCGTCGCCTTCCGGGCCGGGATCTGGAATCTCGGCACCGATGGGCAGTTCCTGCTGGCCGCGGTGATCGTCGCCGCGGCCGGCCCGTCCCTGGCGGCGGCGCTGCCGGGCTGGATCGCCCTTTCGCTGTGCCTGGTGCTGGCCGCGGCGGTCGGCGCCGCCTGGTCGCTGGTGCCGGCGCTGCTGCGCGCCTATCAGGGCGTGAACGAGATCATCACCACGCTGATGATGACCTTCCTCGGCACCTCCTTCGCCAATGTGCTGGTCAAGCTGGCCTTCCGCGACCCCGCCACCACGGTGCCGCAGACCCGGACGCTGGCGGTGGACGACCGGCTGCCGCGGCTGTTCGGCACCACCATCACCGGCGGCCTCGTGCTCGGCCTCGTCGCCGTCGTGCTGGTGCATCTGATGATGACCCGCACCGCCTTCGGCCTGAAGCTGCGGGTGGTCGGCGCCAATGCCCGCGCCGCCGTGCATGCCGGGCTGCCGGTGCCGCGGCTGACCGTCGCCGTCTTCGCCATTTCCGCCGGGCTCGCGGCCATGGCCGGGGCGGTCGACATTATCGGCGTGCAGGGCAATGTCCGGGCCGACTGGAACCCCGCCTACGGCCTGGCGGTGATCCCGCTGGTGTTCCTGGCCCGGTTCAACGGCTTCGCCAGCATCGCCTTCGTCTTCCTGTTCTCCGTCCTGTCGATCGGCGGCGAGAGCGCGGCGCGGCGGCTGGGCGTGCCGCACTACTTCACCCTGGTGGTGATGGCGATCCTGCTGATCGTCCTGGCGCTGGTCGAGGTTGTCGACCACCGGCGCCGCGAGCGGATGAGGGCCTGAGCATGGACGGGCTGCTGACCCAGGCCTTCCTGACCTCGCTGGTGCTCGGCGCCATCACCGCCGGCGTGCCGCTGCTGCTGGCCGGGCTGGGCGAGCAGATCTCGGAGAAGGCCGGCGTGCTGAATGTCGGCATCGAGGGAATGATGCTGGCCGGCGCCTATCTCGGCTTCCTGGTCGCCTATTCCAGCGGGTCGATCTGGCTCGGCTTCCTCGGCGGCGCCGGCGGCGGGCTGGTGGTGGCCCTGCTGATGGCGCTGCTCTGCGTCCGGCTCGGCCTCAACCAGATCGTCATCGGCATCGCCCTGACCCTGGGCGCCGAGGGCCTGACCGCCCTGCTCCACTTCTTCCAGTTCGCCCAGAGCTACCCGCGGCTGGAGGGTGCGGCCACCCTGCCGATCCCGGTCCTGTCGGCGATCCCGGTGGTCGGCCCGGCGCTGTTCGACCGGCACCCGGTGGTCTATCTCGCGGTCGCGCTGGTCTTCGTCCTGGCCTGGATGTTCCGGCGCACCGCGCTGGGCCTCGACCTGCAGGCGGCCGGGGACAAGCCGGCGGCGCTGGATGCCGCCGGGGTCGATGTGATCGCCGTCCGCACCGCCGCGGTGCTGGCGACCGGCGCGCTGGCCGGTATCGGCGGCGCCTTCCTGGCCAATATCGGCGCCGGGCTGTTCATCCCGTTCATGACCAACGGCGCCGGCTTCATCGGCATCGTGCTGGCGATGCTGGCGCGCGGCCGACCGGTCTGGGTGCTGCTCGGCGCCCTCCTGTTCGGCGCCTGCCTGTCGCTGACCACGGCGCTGCAGGTCGCCGGCGTCGATGTCCCGACCGACGTGATCCAGATGCTGCCCTTCGCCGCGGTGATGGCGGTGCTGGTGCTGTTCGGGCGGCGCGCCAGCCTGCCCGCAGCGCTGGGCCTGCCCTATGTCCGAGGTGCCCGCTGAGACCCTTCCGGAGGAACCCATGACAGACACCAAGGTCTACCTGCTCGACGGCGGCTCGCTCGTCCTCGACGGCTACCACGTCTTCTGGAACCGCGGGCCGGGCGGCGAGATCCGCTTCCCGGTCTATTCGATCCTGGTCGAGCATGCCGAGGGCCGCTTCCTGATCGACAGCGGCTTCGATTACGACCATGTGATGAAGGTGCTGCCCTTCGAGAAGCCGCAGCAGAGCAAGGAGCAGACCATCCCCGGCGCGCTCGGCCTCTTGGGGCTGGAGCCGAAGGATGTCGGCACCGTCGTCAACTCGCATTTCCACTTCGACCATGTCGGCGGCAACAAGTATTTCCCGCATGCGAAGAAGCTGTGCCACCGGGACGAAATCGCCCAGGCGGCGACACCCGAGCCCTTCGAGGTGCTGGGCTATTCCGACCTGAGCTTCTCGGCCGAGGCAGCCGCCGCCCGCGGCAAGGGCGACCAGCTGCTGGCCGGCACCACCGACGCCAATTCGCGGTTCGAGACGGTAGCGGGCGATGTCGAGCTGGCCAAGGGCGTGCATCTGCTGTTCACCCCCGGCCACGCCATCGGCCATTACAGCCTGCTGGTCGAGTTCCAGACCCGCCGGCCGATCCTGTTCACGATCGACGCCGCCTACACCCAGAAGAGCCTGGAGACTTTGTGCCAGGCCTCGTTCCACATCGACCCGGTCGCGGGCGTCGCCTCGATGCGCCGCCTCGCCAAGCTGGCGGAGGAGCGGGAGGCGGAGCTGATGTTCTCGCACGACCCCGCGAACTTCCCGCACTACCAGACCGGCCCGAAATTCTACGGGTAGCTCTTTTCTTGTCATGCCCGAGGACAACTTCGCGGGTGCTGAGTCGATGTTTTCCCCCTTCCTTTTTGTCATCACCGGGCTTGACCCGGTGATCCAGGGGCCTCCGAGATCGGCTCTCGCCGCCCTGGATCCTCGGGTCAAGCCCGAGGATGACAATGGAAAACCGTTGTCTCATGCATTCCGAGGTCAAGCCCGGCAATGACAGCAGGGAGTGAACCTCCGAGCAGGAGTTTCCCCATATGTCCACGCCCACGCTGCGCGAGCCCGTCTTCACCCTCACCTCCGGACCGGTCGACGCCTATCCGGCGGTGCTGCGCGGGCTGTCGCGCACCATCCATTACGACTACGACCCGGTGTTCCTGGCCTTCTACGAGCAGGTCAACGAGAAGGCGCGGGCGGCGATGCGCCTGTCGACCCCGCCCGTCATCCTGCACGGCGAGCCGGTGCTGGGGCTGGAGGCCGCGGCCGCCTCGCTGATCGCCCGCGACGACGTGGTGCTGAACCTCGCCTCCGGCGTCTACGGCAAGGGCTTCGGCTACTGGGCCAAGCGGTACTGCGCCGAGCTGGTCGAGATCGAGGTGCCGTACAACGACGTGATCGATCCGGACGCCGTCGCCCGCATGCTGCAGGCACGGCCCGACATCCGCATCGTCTCTGTCTGCCACCACGATACGCCGTCCGGCACGATCAACCCGGTCGAGGCGATCGGCCGGATCGTGGCGGAGCACGGCGCCTGGCTGATCGTCGACGCGGTGTCGTCCTTCGGCGGCATGGAGGTGCATCCGGAGGCCTGCCGCGCCGACATCTTCGTCACCGGCCCGAACAAATGCCTGGGCGGCGCGCCGGGGCTGAGCCTGCTCGGCGTCAGCGACCGCGCCTGGGCCAAGATGAAGGCCAATCCGGACGCACCCCGCGCCTCGATGCTGAGCATCCTGGACTGGGAGCATGCCTGGAGGCGCGACCGGCCCTTCCCCTTCACCCCCTCGGTCGCCGAGGTCAACGGCCTCGACGCCGCGCTGGACCAGTACTTGGCGGAAGGGCCTGAGGCGGTCTGGGCCCGGCATGCCCTGACCGCGCGGGCCTGCCGGGCCGGGCTGCAGGCCATGGGGCTGGCGCTGTGGCCGGCGCGCGAGGCCATCGCCTCCCCCACCACCACGGCGGTGCGGGTGCCGGACGGCGTCGCCGACGAAGCGCTGCGCGGGGTCGCGCGCGACCGCTACGGCGTCGCCTTCTCCTCCGGCCGCGGCGAGACGCTGGGGAAGCTGGTACGCATCGGCCATATGGGGCCGACCGCCCAGCCGCTCTACGCCGTGATCGCGATCAGCGCCCTCGGCGGGGCGCTGGGCGCGCTGGGCCACAAGGTCGATATCGGCCGCGGCGTAGCGGCGGCCATGGCGGCGATCGACGCCGGCTGAGTCACCAACCAACAAGGGAACAGGGACATGGCTTCGGATCTTTCGGGCAAGGTCGCGATCGTGACCGGGGCGGCGCAGGGCATCGGCCGGGCGATCGCGGAGCGGCTGGCGGCCGACGGCGCGCGGATCGTCGTCGCCGACATCAATGCCGATGGCGCCGCGGCCGTGGCCGCCGGGCTGGGGCACGACAGCTTCGCCGTTGCGTGCGACGTCTCCGACCCGGCCGCGGTGGCGGCGCTGCACGAGACGGTGGCGGCGCGCGCCGGCGGGGTGGACATCCTGGTCAACAACGCCGCGATCGTGCCTTTCATCGCCTGGGACGAGGTCGACCTGGCGCATTGGAACCGGATCGTCGCGGTCAACCTGACCGGCGTGTTCCTCATGTCCCGCGCCTCCTCCGATATGATGCGCCGCGACAGCCGCCAGGGCCGCATCGTCAACATCTGCTCCAACACCATCTTCGCCGGCACGCCGAACATGGCGGCCTATGTCGCGGCCAAGGGCGGCGTGTTCGGCTTCACCCGGGCGCTGGCGACCGAGCTGGGCAAGCACGGCATCACCGTGAACGCGGTGACGCCGGGGCTGACGGCGTCGGACGGCGTCATGGCCAGCCCGCATTCTCAGGCCTTCGGCTTCGTCGAGATGCTGCAGGCGATCCCCGGCCAGGGCCAGCCGCGCGACATCGCCCCGGCGGTCGCCTTCCTCGCCTCCGACGACGCGCGCTGGATCACGGGCCAGACGCTGAACGTCGACGGGGGCATGGTGCGCTGGTGAGCCGGACGCAATAGCGGTTTCCCTCTCCACTTCCGCAGTCTTCGGATCACCGCCTGGCCGGCGACATCGGGCAGGCGGTGATCGGCGCATGCCCATCGCTTCATCACATCGCCGGATTGTGCCCTCGACCTGATCATATCGAGGGCGCCGGCGGCCGGCCGATGGCCCGGACGGGCAGATGGTACGCCGCCTGCATCCGCTCCGGTTCCACGGCCACACCGGATGACGCAATATCGCACGCCGGGGACCCACGGGTGTTCATCCACCCGGGCCCCACCCCGTCGAGACGCGTATCGGAGCTGCCCCGAACCAAGCGGAGGCCCCTGATGGAAGTGAAATGGCTGGAAGACTTTCTCAGCCTGTCAGCGACGACGAGTTTCTCCCGCTCCGCGGACGAGCGCCATGTCACGCAATCCGCCCTGAGCCGCCGTATCCGGCAGCTCGAGACCTGGATCGGCGTGCCGCTGTTCGACCGCACGAGCTATCCGGTCCGCCTGACCATGGAAGGCCAGGACTTCCTGCCGCGGGCGCGGAAGATCCTGGACCTCGTGCAGCAGACCCGCGCCGATCTGAGGCACCGGCACGACGTCGCGGCGGAGACCCTGTCCTTCGCGACGCTGAACACCCTGTCCCTGACCTTCTTCCCCGACTGGATCCGTGGCCTGGAGAACCGGCTCGGCCCGCTGCGGCCCCGCTTCGAGACGCGGCCGACCTTCGCCGGCCTCATCGCCACGCTGCTCGACGGCGATTGCGACTTCCTTCTGACCTACGCCCATGAATCCGTGCCGCTGATGAGCGACATCGCCTATTGCGAGCACCGCTGCCTGGGCGAGGAATTTGTCGTCCCGGTCTCCGCCCCGGACGCCCGCGGCCGGCCGCTGCACGCCATCGAGAACGGCGGCGGTCCGATCCAGTATCTCAGCTACGGCGGCGGCTCCTTCTTCGGCCACGGTCTGGCCAGGCTGTTCGCCGGGCGCCCGCTGCCGCTCGCCGTGGTCTATGAGAACGCCATGTCCGCCGGCCTCAAGGCCATGGCCCTCGCCGGACGGGGCCTGGCCTGGATCCCGGAAAGCCTGATCGCGGAGGAGCTGCGCTCCGGCGCCCTGGTCCGGGCCGGCAACCCGTCCTGGACGCTGGCTGTCGAGATCCGCCTCTACCGGGCCTCCGCCAGCCGGCCCTGCGCCGAGCGGTTCTGGTCGGCGGTTCCCGACTGGCGGGAGACGATGCCCCCGCCCCGCCGGGTCTCGGCGGTCTGACCGGCCAGCGCGAAGGGTTGCTCCAGAAACGCGAGGTCGTCCTGCCCGTCCAGCCGGTCGAGACGGTCATGCAGGCAGGCGGTCGCGGCGGGGTCGAGCGTGCCGCGGCAGCAATCGGCGAACTTGGCGCGGCGGTCGGCATCGTCGAACGGGTCGGCGATGGTGCCCTTGGCCTCGCCGCGCTCGGCCGACAGCACCCTTCCGTCGGCGAGGCGGATCGCGACCCGGTGCGGCAGCGGCCGCCCGGCCGCCCGCTCCTCCTCCGCCGAATAGGAGGCCATGGCGATGCGCGGCAGCAAGGCCCGCACCGGCTCGGCTCCGACCGCCGCGGGGGTGAAATCCGACAGATCCAGCCGGTCCTTCAGCAACGCCAGGGCGACGCAGTACTGCATCGAGAAGCGCGCCTGCATCTCGTCCTCCGGCCGCGGATAGGCGAGGTTGCGGCGGTTGGCGATGCCGACCAGGGTCTCCACCGCTGCCACCTCCTTCGCCGCGAAACCATGCGCCGCCTTGAGGTCGAGGACGATGTCGACCACGTTGTGGGTCGAGCCGCAGCAGGGATAGCGCTTTGGCATCAGCCCCTCGCTCTCGATCACATGCGGTGCGCCGATCGAGACCTCGTCCCAGCCCGCGGGGTCCGGCCCGCCGAACAGCTCGCGGAAGCCCTGCGGCGCCTCCAGGATGTCGGTCCGGCCGGTCATGCCGCATTCCGCCAGCGCCGCCGCCTCGACCGCGTTGCGCGCCGCCAGCCCGGCATGCAGCGGCTTGGCCGGCGTGCCGAACTGGCCCTTGACCCCGGCGGCCATGCTGACCGCGAGGCTCATGGCCCGGGCAATGCCGGCCTGGTCCAGGCCGCGCAGCCAGGCGACGCCGGCCGCGGTGCCGATACAGCCGACGGTCGAGGTGGAATGCCAGCCCGCGGTGTAGTGGGACGGGTTGACCCCGCGCCCCACCGCGGCCTGCGCCTCCAGCCCGACCAGATAGGCATCGACCAGCGTCCGCCCCGACACGCCGCGGGCCAGCGCCGGGCCCAGCAGCGCCGGCACCAGCACCGCCGAGGCGTGGCTGGCCCCCGGCCGGAAATTGTCATCGTAATCGAGGGCATGCGCCGCCGCGCCGTTGACCAGGGCCGAGAGCCCTTCGGCCGCCTGGCCGCCGCCGACCACGGTGCAGCGTGGGCCGTCGGCGATCGAACCGGCGAAAGCCGCCCGAACCGCCTGTACCGACGGGTCGCCGGTCCCGGCCAGCATGCAGCCGATGGTGTCGGCGATGGCATGGCGGGCGCGGAGACGGGCGAGATCGCCGAACTCGACCCCGGAGCGGCTCCAGCGCGCGATCGTCTCGATGATGCTGACCATGGCGGTCTCCTCCATCCAAGGGGCGGCTCAGACGGCCATGCCGGCCTTGCGGGCGTTGAGGATGAGGGCGAGCAGCCGTCCGAACTGGAACTGGCTGATCTCCGGCCCCGCCATCTTCCCGTCGATCTGCTCGGTGTCGGCGCGGTGGACGATCACGAGGTCGAGCGGCGGGATGACGACGCAATAGTGGCCGCCGGCGCCCTGGGCGCTGTAGGTGCCCTCCGGCACGATCGCGCCGGGGAACGCGATGCCCTGTCGCGCCACCCACCACATGTAGCCATAGGCGCCGCGCGTCCCGGCGTCGGAATAGGGCAGCACGCTGGCCGCGGCCCAGCTCTGCGGCACCACCTCGCGCTCGCCCCAGCGGCCGTCGCGCAGGAACAGCAGTCCGAAGCGCGCGAGGTCGCGGGTCGACATCCGGAACGGATAGGCCGGGTGGACCGAGCACGGATCGGGCTGCAGCCAGCCATCCGCCTGCTCGGCATCGAAGCGGAAATCCTGCATGCCCAGCGGAGCTGCGATCCGGTCGCGGAAGGCGGCGTGGATGCCCAGGCCGGTCCGCTGCGTGTAGATCGTGCCGAGTGCGTTGAAGTCCCAGTTGCTGTAGCACCACACCGTGCCCGGCGCATGGGCGTGGCGCGGCGGCTTCAGCGACTTCATCCACGGCGTCTCGTAGCCCGCTGGGTGGAAGATGCCGGAACGGGCGGTCAGCAGGTCGTAGACCGTCGCCTGCTTCTCGCGCTCGCTCAGCCCCTCGCGGTCGTCGATGCCGAGCGCCTCGAGGGTCAGCGACAGGTCGATGGTCCCGTCGTCGAGATGCGTGCCGATCAGCGCGCTGAGGAAGCTCTTGCGCATCGAATGGCATAGATAACGCCGGGTGACGTCGCCGCGGCTGGCGATCACCCGGCCGCCCTGCACGATCATCAGGGCGGCGGTGCCGATCCGATCGGCATGGGTCCAGACCCGGTCGAGATGCTCCAGCGACCAGCCGGCCGGCCGGATGTCCTCGACCATCTCCCAGATCGCGCCGGGCCAGGGGTCGGCCTCGGCCGCCCCGGCTGAGCTCAGATCCCACACGATGCCCTCGCTTCCTCCGCCTCGGGCGCCGGCCGGTAGCCGGTGCTCGCCTCCAGAAAGCTGCGCGTGTACGCATCCTGCGCCTGGCGGGCGCGGACACCCTGCGCCGTCATCTCCTCGACGATCCGTCCCCCGTTCATCATCGCGATGCGGTCGCAGAGATGGGCGATAACCGGGAGATCGTGGGTCACCATCAGATAGGTCAGGCCGCGCTCACGCCGCAGCGCCTTGAGCAGGTTCAGGATCTCGGCCTGGACCGAGACGTCGAGCGCCGAGGTCGGCTCGTCCAGCAGCAGGATCTCCGGCTCGATGATCAGGCTGCGGGCGATGGCGACACGCTGGCGCTGCCCGCCCGACAGCTCGTGCGGATAGCGGTAGCGGAAGCCGGTTCCCAAGCCGACCGCGTCGAGCGCCGCGTCGATCCGCTGCTCGTGCCGGTCGAAGCCGTGGATCTTCAGCGGCTCGGCCAGCACGGCCCGCACCATCTTGCGCGGATGCAGCGAGGCGTAGGGGTCCTGGAACACCATCTGGACCCGGCGGAAGAACGCCTTGTCGCGCTTGCGCGGCACCTCGCGGTCGCGGAACAGGACCGACCCGCCATAGGCGGTGTTGAGCCCGGCCAGGGCGCGCAGGACGGTCGACTTGCCGCAGCCGGATTCGCCGATCAGCCCGAAGGACTCGCCCTGCCCCAGGACGAAGGACACGTCGTCGACCGCGGTCATCGCGGCAGCGCCGGAGCCGAAGGTGACGCGCAGGCCGACCGCCTCAAGGATCTTGTCGGCGGTCATGCCGCGGCTCCCGCCGGGAAGGTCGGCCCGTCGAGCCAGGCCGGATCGCGGCTCGGCACCCGCAGCGTGTCGACCGGCCGGTCGAGCCGAGGCAGGCTGTCGAGCAGCGCGCGGGTGTAGGGGTGGCGCGCCCGGTGCAGCTCCCGCGCCGGCAGGTCCTCCAGGATGCGCCCGGCATACATGACCAGCACCCGGTCGCAGAAATCGGCCATCAGGTTGAGGTCGTGGCTGATGAACATCAGCCCGGTGCCGCGCCGGGTGACGAGGTCGTCGAGGATGGTCAGGACCTGTCGCCGCACCGTGACGTCGAGCGCCGAGGTCGGCTCGTCGGCGATGATCAGGTCCGGCTCGGGGATCAGCATCATCGCGATCATGATCCGCTGCCCCATCCCGCCCGAGACCTCGTGCGGGAACAGACGGAAGACACGCTCGGGATCGCGTATGCGGACAGCATCCAGCATCTCCAGCGCCCGCGCCTGCGCCTCGCGCGCGCCGACCCGGTGGTGCAGCCGGTAGGCCTCGGTGATCTGCCGGCCGACCCGCATCAGCGGGTTCAGCGAGAATTTCGGGTCCTGCAGGATCATCGAGATGCGGTTGCCTCGGATCCCGCGCATCCGCCGCTCCGAGGCCGCGAGCAGGTCGATGCCGTCGAAGTCGAGCCGCCGCGCCGTCACCCGCGCCGCCTTCGGCGTGAGTTTCATGACCGAACGACCGGTCAGCGATTTGCCGGAGCCGGATTCGCCGACGATGCCGACCTTCTCGCGCCCGACGGCGAAGGAGATGCCGCGCACGGCATGCAGCGTCTCGTGGCCGCCGGGGAAGGTGATGCGGAGGTCTTCGACCTGCAGGAGGGGCTCAGCCATGGCGGGGATCCAGGATGTCGCGCAGCCCGTCGCCGAACAGGTTGAAGGCCAGGCTGGCGAGGAGGATGGCGCAGCCGGGGATCGCCGCGATCCACCAGCTGGTCAGCACGAATTCGCGGCCGCTGGACAGCATCGCCCCCCATTCCGGGCTGGGCGGCTGCGCGCCGAGGCCGAGGAAGCCGAGCCCCGCGGCGGTGAGGATGATCGCCGCCATGTTGAGGGTGATCCGCACCACCACCGAAGGCAGGCACATCGGCACCACATGGGACAGGATGATCCGCAGCGACGACGCCCCCTGCAGCCGCACCGCGGCGATGTAGTCGGAGGACCGGATCGACAGCGTCTCGGCCCGCGCCAGCCGCGCGATCGGCGGCCAGGCGGCCAGCGAGATGGCGATGATCGCGTTCTCGATGCCGGGCCCGAGCGCGGCGACGAAGGCCAGCGCCAGGACCAGGCTGGGAAAGGCCAGGAAGATGTCGACCACGCGCATCAGCACGATGTCGACCCAGCCGCCGAGATAGCCCGCCGTGGTGCCGATCAGGAGGCCGATCGGCGCCACGATCAGCGCCGTCAGCACGGCGATGTAGAGCGTGATCCGGGCGCCGAAGACGATGCGGCTGAAGACGTCGCGGCCGAGCTCGTCGGTGCCGAGGAGATGCACGGCGGAGGGCCGCTGCAGCCGGATGGAGAGGTCCTGGGCGTAGATGTCGTGGGTCGCGATCAGCGGCGCGAACACCGCCATCACGACCATGACCAGGATGATCCCCAGCCCCAGCAGGGCGGAGGGGTTGGACCCGAGCCGCCGCAGCTTCAGCCGGAGCTGCTGGATGCGGGCCTGGAACGGCGAGGTCGGCACCGGTGCCCGGAGCCAGGCCTTCAGCGAGCCGGTGCGGGGGGCGGTGTGGCTTGGCATGTCCGCGCTCATCGGGTGCGAGGGTCGAAGATGCGGTACAGCAGGTCGCAGACCAGGTTCAGCGTGACGAAGATCACGCCGATCAGGAGCGTGCAGCCGACCACCGCGTTCATGTCGCCGGCCAGCAGCGTGTTGGTCAGGTAGCGGCCGAAGCCGGGCCAGGCAAAGACGGTCTCGGTCAGCACCGCCCCCTCCAGCAGGAAGGCATAGGACAGGGCGACCACCGTCACCACCTGCACCGCGATGTTGCGGAAGGCGTGGATCCAGACGGTCCGGGCCCAGGACAGGCCCTTGACCCGCGCCGCCACCACATATTCCTGGCCCAGCTGCTCGATCATGAAGCTGCGCGTCATCCGGCTGATATAGGCCAGCGCGCTGAAGCCGAGGATCGAGGCCGGCAGGATGACATGGCCGAAGACATTGCCGAACACCTCCCACTGCCCCTGCAGCGCGGTGTCGAGCAGCAGGAAGCCCGTCATCGGCTCGATGTCGTATTCGTAGATGAAGTCGATGCGCCCGGGCCCGCCGACCCAGCCCAGCGTGGCGTAGAACAGCACCAACCCCATCAGGCCGAGCCAGAAGGTCGGCGCCGAATAGCCGAGCAGGCCGACCACGCGCACGATGTGGTCGACCGCGCTGTCGCGGTACATCGCCGCCAGCACCCCCAGCGGGATGCCGAGCCCGGTGCCGATGACGATGGCGACGGTCGCCAGCTCCAGCGTCGCCGGGAAGACCCGGGCGATGTCCTCCACCACCGGCTTGCCCGTGGTCAGCGCCGTGCCGAGATCGAGGCTGACGATGTCGCGCAGATAGCGCAGGAACTGGATCCAGATCGGCTGGTCCAGCCCGAGCTGCCGGACCATCGCGTCATAGGCCGCCTGGGTGGCGTTGTCGCCGAGGATGGCGGTGACCGGATCGAGCGGCAGCATCCGGCCGATGAAGAAGGTCAACGCGGCCAGCCCGAACAGGGTGACGGCGACGGACAGGACTGTCCGGCCGGCCGCCAGCGCCCAGGACGACAGCGCGTTCCGTCCTGGGGCCGCAAGCCGGCGGGGGGTGGCGATGGGTGCGTCGACCATGGCGCTATTTGGCGACGGTTTCGTAATAGGTCCGGAAGCCGTTCCAGCGCCAATTCTTCAGCGTCTTGCGGATGCCGGCGACGTTGTAGGTCTGGAACATGATGGCGAAGGGCCCCTCCTGCATCATCTGCAGCTGCAGGTCGCGATAGAGTGCGTTCCGCTTCTCCGGATCCGGCTCCAGCAGCGCCGCCTCGACCGTCCGGTTCGCGTCCGCGGAGGAGAAGGAGGCGTTCCAGCTCGGATTCTGGGTCAGCTTCGCCTCGGCCCGGTTGTCCGGGTTGTAGATCAGCCGCGAGGCGTTGCCGTGGGCGTCGGGCACGCTGGTCTGCCACGACGACATCGAGGTCTGGTAATCCCGGCCGCGCACCCGGCTGAACAGCTGGGCATTGGCCATCCGCTCGATCGTCAGCTCGACGCCGATCCTGGCGGCGTTCTGCTGCACGCTCTGCGCGACCGGCGCGGCATGCGGCAGGGTGCCGATGAAGACGCCGGCCTTGAAGCCGTTGGGGTAGCCGGCCTCGGCCAGCAGCGCCTTGGCCTTGTCGAGGTCGAGCGAGAAGGGCTGCCCCTCCTTCTCGTCCAGGGCGCCGACCGCGCCGAGCTGCGCAAAGCTGGCCCGCGGCACGCCGATATTCGACATCACGGTCTCGGCCAGGCCGTCATAGTCGATCAGGTAGCGCATCGCCAGGCGGACCTTCGGGTTCGCGAAGATCGGGTCGGCGTTGTTGAAGGACCAATAGAAGAGCTGCGGCCGGAGGACCCGGACGATCGACACGTCGGGGGAGCTCTCCAGGTCGCGCAGATCTTCCGGCGTCAGGTCGCGCGCCACGTCGACATCGCCCTGGGTCAGCAGCAGGCGCTGGGTCCCCGCCTCCGCCACATGGCGGATCAGGATGCGCTTCAGCACCGGCGGCTCGCCCCAGTATTTGTCGTTCGCCTGCAGCACCACGGCCTCGCCGGCGTTCCACTGCGCCAGCCTGTAAGGCCCGACGCATTCGGTGCGGGTCGCCAGATACTTGTTGCCGAGGTCGCCGTTCACCTCGTTGGCCAGGATGGTCTTGCGGTCATGGGTGAAGGAGACGCGGTTCGCGGCGATCCCCTGGAGGACCAGGTTGGTCGGGTAGGGCTTGTCGAGCTTGACGACCAGCGTGGCGTCGTCCGGCGCCGTGATCTGGGTCTCGACCTTGTCCTTGGTGAAGCCGTACTCGTTCAGGGTCGCCGCGTTGCCGAAGCCGAGCTTGACCACGCGCTGCATCGACCACGCCGTGTCGGCCGCCGTCGCCGGGTTGCCGGAGGGGAAGGTCGCACCTTTGCGCAGATGGAAGGTGATCTGCTGGCGGTCGTCCGAGACATCCCAGCTCTCGGCGAACAGCGGCACCACCTTGGTCTCGTCCGCCGGATCGAGATCGACCAGAGGATCACAGGTGGCCTGCACGATCTCGTTGGTCACCACCTCGCCGATCTGGGCCGGGTCGAAGGTGCTGATAGCGTCGATGTTCCAGGCCATGACCAGCGCGCTCGACGGCGTGGCCGCCCCGGCGGCGAAGGGCGCTGCGATGATGGCGGCGCCGCAGAGCGCGCCGAGGGCATGGCGAAGCGGGCGGGATCCGGGCGGCGCCGGGGTCGGACCAGCGAACATCGGTGGAGCCTCCGTGCTGTTCTGACGGTTATGCGGCGCGTTATTTTCCGACCGCCGCGTAGTAGGTGCGGAAGCCGTTCCAGGTCCAGTTCTTCAGCGACTTGCGAATTGCGCCGGTGTTGTACATCTGGAACATGATCGCCATCGGTCCCTGCTGCATGATCTGCAGCTGCAGATCGCGGTAGATCGCGTTCCGTTTCTCCGGATCCGGCTCCAGCAGCGCCGCCTCGATCTTCCTGTTCGCGTCCTCGGACGTGAAGGCGGCGCGCCAGACCGGTAACTGGGTCAGCTTCGCCTCGGCCCGGTTGTCAGGGTTGTAGACCAGCCGCGACGCGTTGCCGTGCGCGTCGGGCACGCTGGTCTGCCAGGCCTGCATCGCGCTCTGGAACTCGCGGCCGCGGACCCGGCTGAACAGCTGGGCGTTCGCCATCCGCTCCAAGGTCAGCTCGACGCCGATCCTGGCGGCGTTCTGCTGCACGCTCTGCGCGATCGGGGCGGAATGCGGCAGGGTGCCGATCAGGACGCTGGCCTTGAAGCCGTTGGGATAGCCCGCCTCGGCCAGCAACGCCTTGGCCTTGTCGAGGTCGAGGGAGAAGGGCTGCCCCTCCTTCTCGTCCAGGGCGCCGACCGCGCCGAGCTGGACGAAGCTGGCCCGCGGCACGCCGGTGTAGGTCATCACCGTCTTGCCGAGGCCGTCATAGTCGATCAGGTAGCGCATCGCCAGGCGGACCTTCTCGTTCGAGAAGATCGGGTCGGCGTTGTTGAAGGTCCAGAAGAACAGCTGCGGCTTCAGCACTCGGACGACCGACACGTCGGGCGAGCTCTCCAGGTCCTTCATGTCCTCCGGCGTCAGGTCGCGCGCCACGTCGACATCGCCCTGGGTCAGCAGCAGGCGCTGCGTCCCCGCCTCCGCCACATGGCGGATCAGGACACGCTTCAGCACCGGCGGCTCGCCCCAGTATTTGTCGTTCGCCTGCAGCACCACGGCCTCGCCGGCGTTCCACTGCGCCAGCTTGTAGGGGCCGACGCATTCGGTGCGGGTGGCCAGGTACTTGTTGCCGAGGTCCCCGTTCACCTCGTTGGCCATGATGGCCTGCTTGTCCATGGTGGCGGAGACGCGGTTCGCGGCGATCGCCTGGAGGATCAGGTTGGTCGGATAGGGCTTGTCGAGCTTGACGACCAGCGTGGCGTCGTCCGGCGCCGTGATCTGGGTCTCGACCTTGTCCTTGGTGAAGCCGTATTCGGTCAGCGTCGCCGCATTGCCGAGGCCGAGCTTGACCACGCGCTGCATCGACCAGGCGGTGTCGGCCGCGGTGACCGGATTACCGGAGGGGAAGGTGGCCCCCTTGCGCAGATGGAAGGTGAGTTGCAGCCGGTCGTCGGAGACATCCCAGCTCTCGGCGAACATCGGGATCACCTTGGTCTCGTCCGCCGGGTCGAAATCGACCAGGGTGTCGCAGGTGTTCTTGATGATCTCGTCGGTCACCACCTCGCCGATCTGGGCCGGGTCGAAGGTGCTGATCGCGTCGATGTTCCAGGCCATGACCAGCGCGCTCGACGGCGTGGCCGCCCCGGCGGCGACGGGCGCCGCGAGGATGGCGGCGCCACAGACCGCACCGAGGGCGCGGCGGAGTGGGCGGGATCCGGGCGGCGCCGGGATCGGACGGGCGAACATGGATCGAGCCTCCGTGCTGTTCTGAAATTGTTGTCCGGCGCCCTCCGCGACCTTCGTCCGGGAGGCCGGCCTCGTTCGTCGGGCCGGCTTGTCCCGCAGCGTCAGGCCGCCTTCGGCCGCGGCTGCAGCGGCGGCTGCACCTCGGGCGGGATCGGGCAGACATAGGGCGTCGCCGCAACCCGCTCCTGGTGGTCCTGCTTGGCCCGCTTCATCAGCAGCTCGTCGCTCATCACGTCGAGCGCCGTGCCGGCCATCACCTTCGCGGCATGCACCATGCCCTTGTGCGCGGCCGGCGCCATGCCCTGGGCGGTGATCTGCCAGGAATGGCCCGGCGTGCCGATGGCGTGGGTGGCGACCCGCGCCTGCACCGTCGGCACCACCCAGCTGACATCGGCCACGTCGGTCGAGCCGATCATCGGCTCACCCCGGGAATCCCGCGGCACGATGAAGTCGCAGAGCGGCAGGTCCTTGCGCGGCGGCACGCCGACACGGCGATAGTCGGTGAGGATATCCTCCTCGCTCAGCGTCGCCTGGATCTGCGCGGCATAGTCGCGGTCCGCCGCGTCGAACGGCACCGGGCCGAGGCGCAGCAGGTGCTGGTGCATCGCCTCCTCCAGCGGCGTGTTGCCGAGCATGTTGGAGACGGCGCTCATGATCGAGATCGCGACCGAGGTCTCGGTCATCATCGCGGCGCCGTGGGCGATCTTCCTGACCCGCTCGTTCAGCGCCAGCATGCCGGCCAGGTCGCGGGCCCGGATGGCGTAGCGCACCTTGGCCGAGGCCTGCACGACATTGGGCGCGATGCCGCCGGAATCGATCATGGCGTAGTGGATGCGGGCGTCGGACGGCATGTGCTCGCGCATGTAGTTGACGCCGACATTCATCAACTCGACGGCATCCAGCGCGCTGCGGCCGAGATGCGGCGCCGCGGCGGCGTGCGAGGCGCGGCCGGTGAAGTGGAAGTCCATCCGGGTGTTGGCCAGCGACAGCGCCTCGTCGACCCGGGTCAGCGACGCCGGGTGCCAGGTGATGGCGATGTCGACATCCTTGAAGGCGCCGGCGCGCACCATGAAGGCCTTGGCCGCCCCGCCCTCCTCCGCCGGGCAGCCATAGTAGCGCACGCGGCCCGGCCGGCCGGTCGCGGCCAGGAAGTCCTTCACCGCGGTGGCGGCGAGCAGGGCGGCGGAGCCGAGCAGGTTGTGGCCGCAGCCATGGCCGTAGCCGTTGCCGGGCAGCGGCCTGGGCTCGGCGATGTTGGCCTCCTGGCTCAGCCCCGGCAGGGCGTCGTATTCGCCGAGGATGGCGATCACCGGTCCGCCCTCGCCCGCCTCGCCCATCACCGCGGTCGGGATGCCGGCCAGGTTTTCGGTCACCCCGAAGCCCTGGGCCCTCAGCATCGCCGTGTGCTCGGCGACCGAGCGGTACTCGGTGTAGGCGATCTCGGGCATGCCCCAGATCCGGTCGCTCAGCCCTTCGAACTCCGTCCGCTTGGCGTCGACCAACTGCCAGATCTTGTCGGAATTCTGCATGGTTCTCGCTTTCGATCCTCAGAGATGGCGGTCGAGGAAGGCGGCGACGGCGCCGAAGACGTCGTGCCGGTTCTCCCGCCGCGTGAAGCCGTGCCCTTCATGCGGCACGCGGATGTAGTCGACCGGGCGGCCGAGGCCGCGCAGCCCGGAATGGATCATCTCGCTCTCGCCCGGCGGCACGCGCGGGTCGTCCAGCCCCTGGGCCATCAGCAGCGGCACGCGGATGCGGTCCAGCTTGTGGATCGGCGAGATGCGCTCCAGCAGCGCCTTGTCGGCGACCGGATCGCCGTATTCCGCTGCCCGCAGCCGCCGGCGCCAGGGGCCGGTGGTCTGCAGCAGGGTGTGGAAGTTGGCGATGCCGTAGAACTCGATGCCGAGGCGCCAGAGCTCCGGATATTCGGTCAGCGCCGCCAGCACCATGAAGCCGCCATAGGACCGGCCGAAGACGCCGATCCGGCTGTTATCGACATCGTCCCGCGCCCCCAGCGCCAGCCGTACCGCCTTGAGGTCGGCGACGCTGTCCATGCGCAGCCCGACATCGTCGAGCTGGTGGTAGGGCCGACCATAGCCGGTGCTGCCCCGGACATTCGGCGCCGCGACCATGATGCCGCGCGCCAGCATGTACTGGATGTCGGCGCGGAAGGTCGGGGTCCACTGCGCCTCCGGCCCGCCATGGACGATGATCATCGCCGGGAAGCCGCCTTCCGGCGCCTCGCCCTGCGGCCGGTACAGCAGGAACGGGACCTGCAGGCTGTCGAAGCTTGCCGCGTGCTGCATGACCGGCTCGATGAAGCCGCCGGCCAGCTCGCTCGTGGGGGCATCCGTGATGCGGCTCACGGCACCGGCGGCGATGTCGTACTGCCAGAGGCCGGGCGGCGTCGCCGCCCCTTCCAACGGAAAGACCAGCCCGCTGCCGTCCGGCCGCCAGGAGACGGAGCCGATCACGCCAGGCGGCAGCCCCGCCACCGCCGTCTCCGCGCCGCTGTCGAGGTCGCGGATCAGGATGCGGTTCCAGCCTTCCTCGTTGAGCACATAGGCCATCCGACCCTGGTCGGGCGACAGCGCCATCGCCTCGATGTCCTGGCCCTCCGGAGCCTCCACCCAGACGAGACTGCGATCGGCGAAGGAGAGGAAGGCGATGCCCTGGAAGTCCCGCCCCTGGTCGGTGAGCAGATACAGGCCGCTGCCATCCTTCCGGGTCTTGGCGGCGACGTAGCGCGCCCGGCCGTCATGCGGCAGGAACGGCTCATAGGCGCCGGTCCCGAGATCCAGCCGGAACAGGTCCTGGTCCATCGTCGCCCGGGTGGAATCGCGGACCAGCAGCGCCTGGCCGTCCGGGAAGAAGGCCATGACCTCGCGGAACAGCTCGCCCCGATAGACGCAGCGTGCCTCGCGGGTCGCGACCTCCATCACATGGATGTCCATGTGGAAGCGGTTGCGGGCGTTCGACGCGTAAGCGATGCGCGTGCCGTCCGGCGACCAGGCGCCCCAGACATGGACCACGGTCGGATCGTCGGTCAGCGCCACCGGCGCGCCGTCGGCGCCCGGGATCAGCCAAAGCTGGTGCCGCTCGTCGCCGCCGCGATCCATGGTGAAGACCAGGTCCCGGCTCTTCGGACTGAAGGCCAGTGTGCCGACCGGCTCCGGCGTCTCCGCCGCCCGCCAGGCCGCCCCGCCCCCGGCCGGCTGCAGCCAGATCTGGGGAAAGCCGGTCTCGTCGCTGAGGAAGGCCAGCAGCCCGCCATCCGGCGACAGCGCCGGGCTCTTGGCGCCGGGGATGTCGAGATAGGGGCGGATCGCGGCTTCAGGCTGCATGGAAGTCTCCGTCACGCGGCGGCGGACGCCAGGACGTCGCGCAGGCGGTCGGTCGCGGCGCGCAGCGCCTGGGACAGGCCGCGGTCGGTCGCCGCGTGGTTGGCCTCGTCGACGATGGTGAAGCGCGCCTCGGGCCAGGCCCGGTGCAGCGCCCAGGCCGTGGCCATCGGGGTCACGATGTCGTAGCGGCCCTGCACGATCTCCGCCGGCAGGTGGCGGATGCGGCCGAGGCCGTGCAGCAGCTGGCCGGGCTGCAGGAAGGCGCCGTTGACGCAGTAATGGGTGAAGATCCGGGCCACCGCCAGGGCGGCCTTCGGCTCGGTCAGGCTCGCGACATGCTCCGGGTCGGGCAGGAAGGTCTGGGTCCAGGCGGAGAAGGTGCGGAGGCTGATCGCCGCCGCGAGGCGCAGCTCCGGGTCTTCACCGGTCAGCCGCCGGTGATAGGCGGCCAGCAGGTCGCCGCGTTCGGCCTCCGGCACGAAGCCGGCGAACGCCTCCCAGCGGTCGGGAAACAGCACGCGGCAGCCCTGGAACCACCAGTCGACCTCCGCCCGGCTGGCCAGGAAGATGCCGTGCAGGCGGAAGCCCAGGCAGCGCCCGGGATGCGCCTGGCCATAGGCCAGGGCCAGGCAGCTGCCCCAGGAGCCGCCGGCCACCAGCCAGCGATCGATGCCCAGCGCCTCGCGGATCCGCTCGATATCGGCGACCAGCGCCTGGGTGGTGTTGCCGGCCAGCTCGGCATGGGGCGTCGAGCGACCGGCGCCGCGCTGGTCGAAGGCGACGATGCGGAACGCGCCGGGATCGAAGCTGCGGGTGCTGCCTGGGCGGATGCCGGCGCCGGGCCCGCCATGCAGCACGACGACGGGGATGCCGTGCGGGTTGCCGCTCTCCTCGACCTGCAACTCGTGCAGGCCGTCGACCTTCAGCCGATGGCTCCGGAACACCGCCGGACCCGCCTGGATGGCCCCGCCATCGGACACTGGATCGCCCCCTGTCGACAGCCGGTGATCGATCGCCTCCGGCCGCACGCCCATCAAATGGGCAAGCCTAATTTGTGGTCATGATGTCGCCCGGCGATGGGCTGGGCCAATTCGTAATTGTCCTTGTTCTATTCCGGATCGGCATAAAGTCTCCAACCGGACCCTGCGCTCGTCGCGATCCAGGACCGCGGAGCCCGCTGGACATCTTGACCCGGTGCGGGAGGACGGACATCCTATCCGAAGCCTGCCCCCAGCCGGTATCCAGCCCGGCCCCCACCACGCCAGAGCGACCGGGCTCGAGGC
The DNA here is from genome assembly GCF_042743185.1 of Inquilinus sp. NPDC058860. Lineage (NCBI taxonomy): Bacteria > Pseudomonadati > Pseudomonadota > Alphaproteobacteria > Rhodospirillales > Rhodospirillaceae > Inquilinus > Inquilinus sp. NPDC058860. Next base: position 36,223 of record NZ_JBHYMS010000007.1, read on the forward strand.
GGGGACGGCAGGCCCGAGAGGTCACGACCCCCATGCATGCATTCTGGTTCCGGACGACGGCGGCTGCCGTCGCCGCGGCGAGCGTCCTTGCGGCCGCCTCCGCGAGCGCCTTCACCCGGCCGCCCGCGAACGGGCGGTTCGACTATCAGATCGGTGGCGCCTATGCCGCCGCATCCGGCGTCGCCATCGTCGACCGCGACCGGCTGGCGGCGCCCGCCCCGGACAAATACAGCATCTGCTACGTCAACGCGTTCCAGACCCAGCCCGACGACGCGGTATGGTGGACCACGAACCATTCCAACCTGCTGGTCAAGAAGGACGGCAAATACGTGATCGATCCGGACTGGCCGGACGAGTACATCCTCGACACCTCCACCGCGGCCAAGCGCACCGCGCTGATGGCCATCGTCGGGCCTTGGATCGACAAATGCGCGGCCGACGGCTTCAAGGCGGTCGAGCCCGACAACCTCGATTCCTGGACCAGGTCGAAGGCCGTGCTGACCAAGGCCAGCAACACCGCCTTCGCCAAGCTGCTGGTCCAGCGCGCCCATGCCGCCAACATCGCGATCGCGCAGAAGAACACCAGCGAGTTGGCCCCGATCGGGATCTCGCAGATCGGCTTCGACTTCGCGATCGTCGAGGAATGCCAGGTGTGGTCGGAATGCGAGGCCTTCACCGACGTCTACGGCAACCAGGTCTACGAGATCGAGTACAACGACAACGACCGGGACGCGGACGGCAACCCGGTCGACCCGATCAGCTTCTTCAACGCCGCCTGCGCCGCGCGCGGCGGCAAGATTTCGATCATCTACCGCGACCGCGACGTGGTCCCGGCCGGCAATTCCGATTACGAGTACAAATGGTGCTGAGGGGCTGACAGGTTCGGCCAAAGCATATCGGTCCCTCGTCCGCTGCCGGTGACGATGGCCCTTGTTCCTCACCGTCATGGCGAGCCCCGGCGGGGCGTGGCCATCCAGGCTGGTCGGGTTCGTTCCGGCTGCATGACTGGATGGCCACGCTTCGCTCACCATGACAAGGGTATGGCGTGGACAGCGCCAAATTTGGCACGATGCTGCCATTCGCGACCTGGCGCCGATTTGCACACCGACTTCTCGATGACAGGCCCGCCTCGTGGCCCCCCCAAAGCGGATGCCCAGGTGCATCATGCGAAAGAGCAATCTGACCGGGCAAACCGGCAGTCAAGAATGCCTGCACGATTTCAGATCAGGGAGGATCCGATGACCAACAATTTTCCGAGACTGCACAATGCCGCCTGGCCGGGAATCGTCGGCAAGGGCGGCGATTCCGAGCCGATCATTCCGCTCGACACACTCCTGCGGCTGACCGCCGACGCCGAGGTCGACGGCGTCAGGTTCGACGGCATCGACCTCTTCATCACCGATCCGCATGTCTCGATCGACAGCGACGAAGATGCGGTCAAGCGGATCGCAGACCATATCGCCGGCTATGGGCTGAAAGTCGGCTCCTTCGTCGCGCCGATCTGGGGTGGTGCCGGCGGCGGATCGGCCATGGGCTCGGCCGACGACCGCAAGCGCTTCGTCACCCAGGTCAGGAAGGCCTGCGCCATCGGACGGCAGATGCGCGAGCTGGGCATCCGCCCGACCGGCGGCATCCGGATCGACTCCTCCACGGGTGTCGAGGCCTGGGATCAGGACCCCGAAAGCAATACCCGGCTGATCGCGCAGACCTTCCGGGAAGCGGCCGACATCGCCGAAGACCATGGCGAATTCCTCGTGGCCGAAGGCGAGATCTGCTGGGGCGGCATGCATTCCTGGCGTGAGATGGTGAAGCTGCTCGAGCTCGTCGACCGCCCGGGCGTGGTCGGCTACCAGGCCGACATGGCGCATTCGATGCTCTACACGCTCGGCACCAATGCCGAGCAGGACCGCATCCTGCCCAGGGATTTCGATTGGTCCGATCATGCGACGCTCGACGTGGCCTACCGGAAGGTGGCCGATGCGCTCCGGCCCTGGACCATGGATGTCCACGTCGCGCAGAATGACGGCACCGTCTTCGGCTCGGGCGACCATGAGAAGACCGGCCGCCACTGCCAGGTCACGGACCCGAACGGCAGGCTCGATATCACCAAGCATGCCGGCTATTGGCTGCGCGACGGTGACGGCACCCTGACCAGGCGGATGCGCCATATCTGCTGGGACGGCTGCATGTTCCCGAATGCGGTGATGGAGGACCAGGAGACCTGGAATGCCGTGCTCGGCGCCATGATCAAGGTGCGCGAGGCCCATGGCTGGCGCGAAGACTGAAGCGGGGGGAAACAACGATGGCCAGGACACTCAATGTCGGCATGGTCGGCTACGGCTTCATGGCCCGCGCCCATTCCAATGCCTGGGGCAAGGTCTCGCAGTTCTTCGACACCGGCCATCGGCCGGTCCTGAAGGCGATCGCGGCCCGCAATGGCGAGAAGGCCGAGGCCTTCGCGCAGATGTGGGGCTATGAGGGCGTCGAGCGCGACTGGCGCAGGCTGGTCGAGCGCAAGGATATCGACGTGATCGATATCTGCACGCCGAACGACAGCCATGCCGAGATCGCGATCGCGGCGGCCAAGGCCGGCAAGATGGTCGCCTGCGAGAAGCCGCTGGCCCGCAGCGCCGCCGAAGCCCTGCCGATGGTGCAGGCGGTCGAGCAGGCCGGCGTGCCGAACATGGTCTGGTACAACTATCGCCGCGTGCCGGCAGTGAGCCTGATCAAGCAGATCGTCGACCAGGGCACTCTCGGCAGGATCTATCACTACCGCGCGAAATTCCTGCAGGACTGGACCATCTCACCCGACGTGCCGCAAGGCGGCGCCGAGACATGGCGGCTCGATGTCGACACGGCCGGTTCGGGCGTGACCGGCGACCTGCTGGCGCACTGCATCGATACGGCGATCTGGATCAACGGTTCGATCAAGAGCCTGACCGCCATGACCGAAACCTTCGTCAAGCAGCGCAAGCATGCGCTGACCGGCAAGGTGCAGCAGGTCGGCATCGACGATGCGGCGGCGGTGCTGAGCCATTTCTCGAACGGCTCGCTCGGCACCTTCGAATCCACCCGCTATGCGCGCGGGCACAAGGCGGCCTACACGCTGGAGATCAATGGCGAGAAGGGCTCCTTCGCCTGGGATCTGCACGACCTCAACCGCCTCGCATGGTTCGATCACCGCGCGCCCGGCGCGCTCCGCGGCTGGACCTCCATCCTGGTCACGGACGGCGAACACCCCTATCTCGGCAAATGGTGGGTGCCGGGGCTGACCATCGGCTATGAGCATTCCTTCGTGCACCAGGTCGCCGATTTCCTGCAGGGCCTGGCCGATGGCAAGCCGGCCGCGCCGACCTTCCGCGACGCGCTGGAGACGACGGTCGTCTGCGACGCGATCATCGCCTCGGGCAGAACCGGCCGATGGGTCGATGTCGAGGCGCCCGGGCCGGCCAAGGCGCGGAAGGCCAAGGCGGCGCCTGCGAACGCCGCCGCCCCCAAGCCGAGCGCGAAGGGAAAGAAGGCCAGGTGAAGGCCGGGGCTGGAGAGAGGCCAACTGAGCGGAGCCAACGCTCCGAGTCAGGATTGCGCGTTCGCGATGTGATTGGTCACCGTGGTGATGAAGGCTCGGAGACGGTGAAGACGCCTCATGTCGCGATGATAGCCCATCCAGATATCACGGCCGGGTGGCTCCGCCGGCAGGTTGAGACGGCGCAGGCCCGCCATCTGATTGCCGACGACCTGCGGCAGAACAGCAATACCGATGCCTTGCCTGCACATGCGCCCCTGCACATTCCGATTGTTCGAACGCAGGACGGGCCTCGCGTTCGGGAAGCTCTCCTCGAGCCAGGCGATATCCGGGAACTGGCCCGTCGACGTGTCGTGGGTGATGAGCCGAAAGCCGGCTCCATCGCCATAGGCCGGCTCGGGAGAATCCGCCGCGACATAGGCACCATAGGCCAGTGAGATCAGCCGTCGCTGCACGACGTCGGGCGTGTTGAACGGGACGATCCGGAAGGCGATGTCGGCCTCCCGCTGGGCCAGGCTGAACAAGCGGGTGCCCGTCAGGATCTCGACATCGACATGGGGATAGGCCTTCGCATAGTCAGCGATGATCGGCGGCAGGACGTAGGCGCCGAACCAGTCGGCAGACGATATGCGCAAGCTGCCCTGAAGGTCCTGCTCCTGCCCTGCGAGCCGCCGTTCCATGGCCAGGGCGCCTTCTTCCATCTGCTCCGCCATGGCGATGACGGCGTTGCCCTCCTCGGTCGGAACGAAGCCGTCGGCTGTTCTCTGGAACAGCGTATGGCCGGTTGCCTGTTCGAGAGCCCGCAGGCGGCGCCCGACCGTCGGATGGCTCAGATGAAGCGCGCGGGCGGCACCGCCCAGCGTGCCGGAACGGGCTATGGCCAGAAAAATCCGAACGTCACTCCACTCCATCGCGCCATTCCATAGTGTCGGCCCACAAAAGTGAACGGAAACCGTACGATATTGTCAGTTATCGTACAGATCTGATCACCTAAATCCACCTCGCTCGGGCTCGGAATGCGAGCCACTCGGCGAGCTGCCCGTGAGGCGGGCACTCGTCCGATGCATTGCAGGAGGATTTGATGAAAACCTGGCTGATTACCGGATGTTCGTCCGGCTTGGGGAAGCAACTTGCCGAGGCGGTCGCCGGGCGTGGCGACCGCCTTGTCGCCACCGCGCGTTCGGTCGATGCCTTGCAGGCGTTATGCGACCGTTTTCCCGATACGGTGCGCGGCGTAGCGCTCGACGTGACGCAGCCCGACGCCGCCGCAGAGGCGGTCGCGCTGGCCGAAAGCGCCTTCGGTGGCCTCGATGTCCTGGTGAACAACGCCGGATTCGGCTTCATCGGGGCGATCGAGGAGGCGGAGCCCGGCGAATACCGACCGGTGTTCGAGGCGAACGTTTTCGGCCTGATCGAGACGACGCGCGCCGCGCTGCCGGCGCTCCGCAGGCGCGAAAGAGCCTGCATCGTCAATCTGTCCTCCGGCGCCGGCATCGCCGGTTCTGCGGGCTTTGGAATCTACAATGCGACCAAGTTCGCGGTGGAAGGCCTGTCGGAGGCGCTCGCGGAGGAGCTCCGCCCCCTGGGACTGAACGTCATCATCGTCGAGCCCGGCCCCTTCCGCACCGAGTTTCTCGGTCGCTCGATCGTCACCGCGGCGCGGGAGATCGCCGCCTACGCCGGCACGGCGCATGCGAGGCAGCATTATCGCCAGACCAACAACGGCAGGCAGGCGGGCGATCCCGCCAAGGCCGTCGCCGTGATGCTGCAGGCCATCGATGCCGAGCATCCGCCACTGCACCTTCCGCTCGGGCCGAGAGCCCACGCGATCGTGGAGCGGAAGCTGGAAGCATTCCGCGCCGACATCGCCGCCTGGCGCGACATCTCCATCGCCACCGATTTCGACACTCAGAGCTGAGGAAGCCCGCCATGATCACCATGTACGTGACCTATGCCGGAAATGCCGACACGCCGTTCAACCGCGAGCATTGGATCAACGTCCATTTCCCGCTCGTGCTCGAATGCTGGGGCCCATACGGGCTGGAACGCCTCGCCGGTTTCCTTCCGCAGGAAGATGGCGGCGGCCTGATCGCGATCGCGACCTGTGTCTTCCGGGACGAGGCCGCCATGAGAACGGCACTGGCCTCGCCGGAAACGGCGCGGGTGATGGCCGACGTGGATCTGGTCACAGCCGTCAAGCCGCAGCGCAGCCTGGCGACACCCCTTTGAGCGACGGCAACGCGACAGCCGTTGGGCCGACCCGGGACAGGCCGACGACGGCGAAGTTCACCATCGAGAACGGGCAGCATCCGTGAGCACGACAGACTCTCAAGCAGAACCCTTGCCGGCTGCTCGGGCTCGGCCCCGGGATGATGCCGCCTCACTCGACCCGCGCCGCTGGGCCATGTTCGTGGTCCTGCTGGTCGGCGCGTTCCTGCCGCCGCTCGATTTCTTCATCGTCAATGTCGCTCTTCCCTCGATCCGCGGGGAATTGGGCGCCTCGTCCTCTGCCGAGCAGCTCGTCATTTCCTCTTATGCCGCGCTCTATGCCGTGACGCTGACGACCGGCGGGCGCCTTGGCGATCTCTATGGCCGCGGCCGGGTGTTTTTTCTCGGGCTGATCGGCTTTGCCGCAGCATCGATGCTGTGCGGCTTTGCCTGGTCGCCATGGGCGCTGATCGCCGGCCGCGCCTTGCAGGGCGTGACGGCGGCGGTGATGGCGCCGCAGGCGCTCGCTTCGGTTCAGGCGATCTTCCCTGAAAGCGAAAAGCCGCTCGCGCTCAGCCTCTATGGCGCGGTCTTCGGCCTGGCCGCCGTGGTCGGCCAGGCGCTGGGCGGCATCCTGATTTCGCTCGATCTCATGGGTCTGGGCTGGCGGGCGATCTTCATCGTCAACCTGCCGGTGGCGATCCTGGTCGTGCTGTTCGGCATTCCCCTGCTGAAGGAAACGCGGGCGCAGGACGCGCGCAAGCTGGACCTTGGTGGCACGGCGTTGTCGATGGTGACGCTGGGCGCGCTGATCGTGCCGCTGATCGAGGGGCGTGAGGCGGGCTGGCCGCTATGGTCCTGGCTGTCGCTCATGGCGGTGCCGGCGCTGGCGCGGCTCTTCTGGCGCTATGAGACCCGGCTGGCGCACGCGGGCGGCACGCCCCTGCTCGATCCGGCGGCCGTGCAGGCGCCGGGGCTGGGCCGCGCGCTGCTGATTGCGCTGTTGTTCTATGCGATCGCGCCATTCTTCCTGCTGTTCTCGGTCTATCTGCAGGATGCGCTGCACGCGACCGCGCTGGGCGCCGGCCTGGTCTTCCTGCCGTTCGGTGCGGGATTCCTGCTGGGGCCGCTGTCGACCCCGTTCTGCAGGCGCATTCTCGGCGCCTATGTCAATCCGGTCGGCATGGGGCTGGAGGCCATCGGGTTTGTCGGCCTGGCCTGGGCCATCGTGGCGACACCGGCCGGCGTGCCCCCCGCGCCCGTGCCGCTTGCCGCCATCCTGTTCGTCATCGGGTTCGGACAAGGGCTCGCGCTGCCGACCTTGATGCGGATGGTGACGGGCCGCGTCGCGCCGGCCTTTTCCGGCATGATCGCCGGCATCGCCAGTTCGACCCTGCAGGTCAGCACCGCGCTCAGCGTCGCGGTGATCGGCGGGATTTTCTACACCGTCCTCGGCGCGCGCACCGATCCGGCGGCCATCACCCAAGCCTTTATCGTCGCCATTCTTTGCATTGCCGCCTGCCTCGCCACCGGCGCGGGTCTCAGCATCACCCTTGCCCGGCGGCTCGCCCCGCCCCCAGATCAGGAAGATTCAGAGCGGCCATGTGGTCGGCATCGTCTCGACGGCAGGCAACCAGGCTGTATCGGCGCGCCAAGACCGTGCGAGCCGACGTGACACGCGCGCTGCGGCCACTCGGTGGTGACGAGACGCGCCCTGGTGCAGCGCGCCGTCCGCTTCGGCGCCCTTCGGCCTGGCCCAAGCCCGACAGGCGGCTATGTCCGATCAGATGTTCAGGCAAGCTCACCGAGGTGCTGGCGCACCCACCTGGCCTCTTCCGATGCCGTGCGCCGGAAGTGTCGTTTGAAGTCGCGACTGAACTGGGCGGGACTGGCGTAGCCGACCGATGCCGCGACCTCTGCGATCGTCCTGTCCTGGCGCGCGATCATCAGCCGTGCCTCGTGCAGCCGCATCGCCTTCACGTACTGCATCGGGCTGCTGCCCGTCAGGCCCTTGAAATGGACGTGATAGGAAGGAACGCTCATGCCTGCTTCGCTCGCCAGCGCGGCGACCGAGACCTCGGATCTGTAGGTTTCGCGCAACCGGGTGAGGCTTTGCACGATCCTCCCGGAACTGCCCCGCTGCTGCAGGGCCGAGATCATCGCACCGCCTTGCGGGCCGACGAGCACCCGGTAATGCAGCTCGCGCAGGATGCCTGCTCCCAGAACCGCAAGCTCGACAGGATCGCGCAACGCCCGCAGCAGACGCAGCACGACATCCTCGATGCCCGGCTCCATTCTGCTCGATACCAGACTTCTCACCTTGCCGGCCGTCGGCTCAGTGGAACGCCTCACCCTGATTTCCGAGGCGATCTCGGCAGCCAGACGCATGTCGAACTCGACATAGACCGCAAGCAGGGGGCGCCCTGCGCTGGCCACGGACTCCATCCGAAACGGAACCGGCACCGACACGGCCAGATAGTGCTCCTCATCGTAGAGATAGACCTCGCCTTCAAGCAGGCCCTGCTTGCGGCCTTGCAGTACGAACACCGCGCCCGGCTTGTAGAGCACGGGGACGTCGTGAAGGACCGCCTCGGTCCTGAGAAGGCGGACACCGTCAAGCCCTGTCGGGTTGTATCCGTGGCGGGGGGCAAGAAGCCCCGCCAGCTCCGCCAGCTCGCGGCGCTCCGACCTCCCATTCTCCATCTTCATAGGATTTGACAAGATATTCATAGTTTTCACGATCGATGGCCGCAACCCGGAAGACTATCAGTCAAGGACACTGACCAATCAAGACGAGAGCGCCCATCATGTCGCAGAAGACCTTCTTCATCACCGGCGCGAACTCCGGCTTCGGCTTCGCGATCGCAGCGGCCGCGAGCCGCCAGGGCCATGAAGTCGTCGGCACCGTCCGCTCGGAACAGTCGCGGGCAGCTCTGGCGGAACGCCTGCCGGCGGTCCGGTCCGTCCTGTGCGACGTGACGGAGTTCGACCGGATCGCCGGCATCGTCCGACAGGCCGAGGAGGACCATGGGCCGGTCGACGTGCTGATCAACAATGCCGGCTACGGTCACGAGGGGATCCTCGAGGAATCGCCTCTCGAAGAGATGCGGCGCCAGTTCGACGTGAACGTCTTCGGCGCCGTTGCGGTCGCCAAGGCCTTCCTGCCGCGGTTCCGCGAAAGGCGTAGTGGCTTCATCGTGAACGTGACCTCGATGGGCGGCATGATCACCATGCCCGGCATCGCATATTACTGCGGAAGCAAGTTCGCCCTTCAGGGCATTTCGGACGTCATGCGCGCAGAGGTGGCGCCGTTCGGCGTCCACGTCACTGCCCTATGCCCCGGTTCCTTCCGGACGGACTGGGCCGGACGCTCGATGATCAGGACCGAACGGTCGGTCGCGGACTACGACGGCCTGTTCGATCCGATCCGGCAGGCACGCCAGGCCAGAAGCGGCAAGCAGCTCGGCGATCCCGACAAGCTCGCAGCTGCCGTTCTGGGCCTGGTCGAGTCCGACAACCCTCCGCCACAGCTCCTGCTCGGCAGCGATGCCCTTGGACTTGTGTCGGACAGGGTCGAACGCCTCAAGCAGGAGATCGAAGCATGGCAGTCCGTGACCGTCTCGACCGACGGCTGATGGCGATTGACTATCTACCGACTAGAAGGTAGATATGGGTTATGAGCAGCCCATCGACCACCGCAGACGATATCCTCGCCTGCGCGCGCACCCTGATCATAGCCGGGGGCTACAACGGCTTCAGCTACGCGGATATCGCGGAGGTCGTCGGCATCCGGAAGCCGAGCATCCATCACCATTTCCCGACCAAGGCGGATCTGGTGCGCACGCTGGTCTTCCGATATCGGGAGGAGGCCGTGGCCGGTATCGCGTATCTGGAAGAACAGACGTCCGATCCGCTCGAGCAGCTTCGGAGCTATACGGGTTATTGGGCGGCCTGCATCAGGGACGCCAGCGCGCCATTCTGTGTATGCGCCCTTCTGGCGAGCGAGTTGCCGGCTCTCCCGGCGGAAGTGGCCCTGGAGGTAAGAGCCCATTTCCGCATGCTCTCGGATTGGCTGACCTCGGTCCTGGAGCGTGGGCAGCGAGAGGGTCGGCTAGCGCTGACCGATAAGCCCCGCATCGAAGCAGAAGCCTTCATGGCGACCGTTCACGGGGCAATGCTGTCGGCGCGTGCCTATGACGATCCCGAGATCTTCGGCACCGTCACCGCTCGGCTGATCGATCGGCTCCGCGACCGGCAGTGAGAGCCCGTCTAAGCTCTGGCAAGAAAACGGCTGCTTAGCATTCACGAGGCGACTTTCGGCGATGCCCGAGCAGTCCGCGAGCGGATAGGCATAGCGGCCACGATTGGTCGCAAAACTTGCCTTCCGTAACTACCAACTAGTAGGTAAACGAGGATAGCATGCGTATCAAAGCCCTCCAGTCCTTCATCATTGCCGCGTCACTCGGCACATCGCTGATGACAGGCCTGGCATCTCCCGCATCCGCCCAGGACCAGAACGCCCAGCAGGTGCGTCTGCGGGGCAGCATCGTCGAATCCGGCAACGGGATGCTCAAGGTGAAGACCCGTGAAGGGCAAACCGTCGATGTCACGCTCGCGCAGGGATTCAACGTCTCGGGCGTGACCAACGCTGCGGTGACCGACATCAAGCCCGGCGACTATGTCGGCATCGCTTCGCTGCCGAAGGTGGGCGGCGGTGATGGCGCCCTGGAAGTGCTGATCTTCCCGCCGGCCCTCAAAGGGGCCGCGGAAGGCAGCTTCGGCTGGGACCTCAAGCCCAACAGCACGATGACGAACGCGACGGTGGCTGACGCCGTGAAGGGCGTGGAGGGACGCACGGTGACGGTCACCTATCACGGGCAAGAGAAGACGATCGCCATCCCCGAAGGCACGCCCGTCGTCACCTTCGCTCCGGCAACCCAGGCCGATCTGAAGCCGGGGGCCATTGTCTTCATCCCGGCCGAGAAGGACGCGAGCGGCGCGATCACAGCGCAGCGGGTTGTCGTCGGCACCAACGGCGTCGTCCCGCCCATGTGAGCCGCGACACCACCGGCCGGGACACTGCCCCCGCCCGGCCGGTGGCCTCCGCGACCTGGCAGCTCCGATCAATTCAGCCACCCATCAGGACGGTCCATGACCGAGACGTTGCGAGACCCGCGGCCAACACCCCGCCGAAAGACCATCCTTATCCGGCGTCACTCCGTCGTTACCCGTCTGACGCATTGGCTCAATGTGCTGTGCCTCAGCTTTCTGCTCCTAAGCGGGCTCCAGATCTTCAACGCCTATCCGCAACTCCACTGGGGCCAGTCCGGCGCGGACGCCGATCCCGCCTTCATCAGGATCGGTGCGAACGAAACCACTGGCGTGCCGCACGGCTTCGTGACTATCGGCGGTGTCACCGTTTCCACGACGGGTATCCTGGGCCTGTCGAAGATGGAAGGCGAGTGGTCGCAGCGGGCGTTTCCGGCCTGGCTTACGCTTCCCTCCTATCAGGACCTTGCCGCCGGCCGGCGCTGGCATTTCTTCTTTGCCTGGATCTTCGTCCTCAACGGCCTCGTGTATCTCGGCTACGGGCTCCTGAGCCGCCATTTCCGGCGTGATCTGGCGCCGACGCGCTCCGAACTCGCGCCACGTCATCTCTGGCGCGAAATCGTCGATCATGCCCGCCTGCGCTTCCCTAAGGGGGAGAAGGCCCGGCGCTACAATGCTCTTCAGAAGCTCACCTACATCGCCGTCATCGCGGCTCTGCTGCCTTTGATGGTGCTGACCGGCCTGACCATGTCGCCGGGCGTGAACGCGGCATTCCCGGTGCTTCTCGACATCTTCGGCGGGCGTCAGTCCGCCCGGACGCTTCACTTCGTCACCGCATCGCTGCTCGTCGCGTTCGTCGCCGTTCACGTCGCCATGGTCATCCTCTCGGGTCCCTGGAACAACCTGCGTTCGATGGTCACGGGTCGCTACGCGATCCGCCAGGAGGGGCCCGAAGCATGACCGGCCTGACTCGCCGCCGCTTCCTGACCGGCAGTGCACTTGGCGCGAGCGCGCTGGCGCTGACCGGCTGCGACATGCTGGAGCAGAATGCCGGATTGGAAGCAGTCATCCGCTCCGCCGAGACGCTGACGATGAAAGCCCAAAGGCTGCTTCAGGGTCGCGACGCGCTCGCGCGCGAATTCGCCGAGACGGACATCTCGCCATCGTTTCGCGTGAACGGGACGAGCGCGCCGGACGGCGACGAGTACGTGCAACTCCTCGATGGCAACTTCGCAAACTGGCGGTTGAAGATCGACGGTCTCGTCGACCGGCCACGGGAGCTCTCGCTCGCAGATCTCAAGGCGCTCCCGGTCCGCACCCAGATCACCCGGCACGATTGCGTCGAGGGGTGGAGCGCCATCGGCAAATGGACGGGCGTCCCGCTAGGGATGCTGCTGAGCTCCGTCGGGCTCAAGCCCTCGGCGCGATTTGCCGTCTTCCACTGTGCCGACGAGCTGGAGCGGACGCTCGACGGCAGCGGCCGATACTACGAAAGCATCGACCTCATCGACGCTTTCCACCCGCAGACGATCCTGGCTTACGCCATGAACGGCCAGGACCTCTCGGTGGGTCATGGCGCGCCGCTGCGTCTCAGGGTCGAACGGCAGTTGGGCTACAAGCAGGCCAAATACGTCATGCGCATCGAGATTGTCGACAGTTTCGCCGGCCTATGGGGCGGCAACGGCGGTTACTGGGAAGACCGAGGATACGAGTGGTACGCCGGAATCTGAGCGATGGGTTCGATTTCAATGCTTCCTCTGACGGCTCGTTCTGATCGGACATCCCCGGCCGCTCACCCCGCGGCGGCGTGGGCGCAATCGGCACGGTCGGATATCAGCTCCGTGAACAGCCGGTCGATCCGCGTCCTTGTCGCCGACGACGATCCCGGGATACGGACGGCGATCATCGATTTCCTGGAGCGCCATGGAGTCCAGGCGGTCGGGGCCGCAGGCCGGCAGGACCTGACCCGCCGCCTGGCCGAATGCAGCCACGACCTGGTGATCCTGGATCTGCAGTTCGGCAAAGAGGACGACCTCACCCTGCTGCCCGAGATCCGGTCGAAATCCGCTGACCTGGCGATCATCGGCACCGGGCGCGGCAGGGATGAGATCGATCGTGTCATCGGGCTGGAGCTGGGGGCCGATGACTATCTGGCCAAGCCGTTCGGTCTGCGGGAGCTGCTGGCGCGGATCCGGGCGATCCTGCGCGGGCGATATCGCCCGCGGGCGTCGCAGCCGCGCAGGACCGAGAGCGCGCGCTATCGTTTCGCCGGCTGGCAGCTGGACCGCCGCCTGCGGCGGCTGACCGATCCTCTGGGGGCCGTGGTGGCGCTGTCGAAGAGTGAATACGCGCTGCTGATTGCCTTCGTCGAGGCATCGCGGCGGACGCTCTCGCGCGAGCAGCTGCTGCAGGCGACGCGCGTCCATGAGGACGTGTTCGACCGCAGCATCGACGTGCAGGTGCTGCGGCTGCGCCGCAAGATCGAGATCGATCCCGGCAACCCGAAGATCATCCGGACCGAGCGCGGCGTGGGCTACGTCTTCACCGCGGCGGTCGAGGTGCTGTGATGGCAGCGTCAGGTTGTTGTCCTGGCCACGGATGTGGACAGAAGCCGTTGCGATCCCGATCACCTCCGCCGGATACCGGCGGCCGACACAGGGTCGCAACGAACTCTCATCCGACCCTCATTGCCGACTCACTCGGTAGCCCCACCCACCAACTTGAGGTTCCCAATGCCGGGATACATTTTCCTTCCTGTCCCGACAGAGGAGATGCTGGAAGAGGCCCGCACTTGGACAAGCGGTCAAACAGAGAAGGGAAAAGTGCCTTATAAGATTTTGCGCAATTCCTCTGACTCCGGCATCGGAAAAGCAATGTCCAGATTGAGCAGCGGCGGGTGCCTTAAAGAGGTTTCTCCGAATTCGAAGGTGTATATATTGGCTCATGGTTCAGGTTATGGAGATACCGAGTATATTGGGGCTGATCGATCTTACGATTTTGAAAACCGCACCCTCGGCGCCAGCTATGAAGATCAGAACAACGACGTCAGAGAGGTTGACTGGAAAAAATACGTTCCGAGAGAAATGGCCCTTTTGCTCAAGAGAGAAGGACTTACTAGGCGAATACGCCAGGTGAACGTCTATGCTTGCGGATCCGGCATCGAAGGAAGGGAGATGCCATCGTGGGCTGCGCGGTTAAAATCGGAGATGAACGCGCTTGGCTATAATGACGTTCTGGTAGGTGGGTACACTGCCGATGTGAAGACATCATACGTAGCCCGTTACATTCATGATCTGACTGGAGCCGATGTTTGGTCAGATTCAACTCACAAAGGCGCCTATGATGCAGAAAGCATGGGCAGCGTCCGAGCCTCAAGCACTAAAGTTGTTTATTGATTATCTATACACTTGTACAGAGAGAATAATCGGCTGACGGAGCTGGAGCCGCTCCTGAAGAGCTCACACCAATCTATGGAAATCATAATCGATGATCCCATTGGCGCAGGCCAATGGACATGATCTTCCAGGGCTGGGGCATGAGCCTGTTCCAGGTGAAGCAACTGTGATCGAGGAGGCTGGCGCAGGAGGCTGGGCCGGCAGCGGGGTGGCCGTTCAACGCGCCCCGCCGCAGGAACCAGCCCCCCGGATGGCTTCGCCGGCTTCGCCTCCTCGCCATGACGGGATGGGCGCAAGGTCTCCGTCCGAGGGAGCGGCAGGACGAAGCCCGCCGGCCGCCCCGCTCTATCGCGGCTTCAGCCGGAAGTCGTGGCCTTCCGGCAGGGTCTGGCCGCCATCGACGACGATGGTGGTGCCGGTGATGTAGGCGGCGTCGTCCGAGGCCAGGAAGGCCACCGAAGCGGCCACGTCCTGCGGCGTGCCGAGCCGGCCGAGCGGCACCGCCCGCTCCATCATCGCGATGAACTCGGCGCTGCGGTGCTGCTGCATGCCCTCGGTCAGAATGTTGCCGGGCTCGACCCCGTTGACGGTGATGCCGTAGCCGGAGAACTCCAGCGCCGCGGATTTGAGGAAGCCGTTGATGCCGGCCTTGGTCGCGGCGTAGTGGCCGTGGCCCGGGCTGGTGACGCGCGGCCCGGTGATCGAGGAGGTGAAGATCATCCGGCCGCCGCCGCCCGCCCGCATCGCCGGCAGCGCCGCCCGCGCGGCGAGATAGGTGCCGCGCAGGTTGACCGCCATGACCCGGTCCCACTCCTCGGGCTCGATGTCCTCGATCAGCGTCCAGGGATAGATCGCGGCGTTCTGCACCAGGATGTCGAGCCGGCCGAAGCCATCGACCGCCGCTGCCACGATGGCGTCGGCAT
Source organism: Inquilinus sp. NPDC058860 (assembly GCF_042743185.1). Taxonomy (NCBI): domain Bacteria; kingdom Pseudomonadati; phylum Pseudomonadota; class Alphaproteobacteria; order Rhodospirillales; family Rhodospirillaceae; genus Inquilinus; species Inquilinus sp. NPDC058860. Next base: position 51,324 of record NZ_JBHYMS010000007.1, read on the forward strand.
CCTCGCGCCGGCTGATGTCGGTGGCGACGAAGCGGCCGCCGAGCCGTTCCGCCGTCGCGGCGCCGACATCGCCCTCGGTGTCGCCGATCACCAGCCGCGCCCCCTCCTCCGCCAGCCGCCCGGCGATCGCGGCGCCGATGCCCCGCGCCGCCCCGATGACGATGGCGACGCGCCCTTCCAGCCTTCCCGGCATTCCCGGTTTCCTTCGCTTCTCAGTGATAGCGCGGCAGCAGGCCGCCATGCGCCTCGATCAGATCGTCCACCAGACGCCAGATCTCGTCGAGGGACAGCTCGGCCGCGGTGTGCGGGTCCAGCATCGCGGCGTGGCGGATGGCGTCCTTGCGCCCGGTCAGCGCCGCCTCGACCACCAGCTGCTGGACGTTGATCGACAGGCGCATGATGCCGGCCAGATGCGCCGGGATGCGGCCGATCCGGATCGGCTGCACGCCGTTGCGGTCGACATGGCACGGCACCTCGACCACGCAGGCGTCCGGCAGGTCGGCGATCAGCCCGTCGTTGCGGACATTGCCGTAGATCAGGTTGTGCCGACCGGTGACCACGGCATGCACGATGCCGGCCGCGTATTCGTTGCTGCGGCGGACCGGGATCGGGCTGTCATCGGCCTCCAGCCCGGCGCGCAGCGCGTGCCATTCGGCGATCAGCGCCTCGCAGCGCCGCGGATACTCGTCCAGCGGCACCTCGTACCGGTCCAGCAGGTCGTCGCGGCCGGTCTTGATGAACCAGGGGTTGTACTCGGCGAAATGGATGCTGGATTCGGTGACGAAATGCCCGGTCCGGCGCAGCATGTCGAAGCGCACCGCCTCGCCCGCCGGCACAGCCCCGGCCTCGGCCAGCGCCTTCAGCCTCGGATACAGGTCCTCGCGCCCGCCGTCGGGCAGGCGCTTCTCGAACTTCAGGAAATAGGCGACGTGGTTGATGCCGGCGCAGAGATAGTCGAGGGCTTCGGGCGCCTCGCCCAGCCAGCGCGCCATGTCGCCCGAGGTCTCCTGCACGCTGTGGCACAGGCCGACCGAGCGGATGTCCGGCGCCGCCTCGGCGATCGCCCAGCAGTTCATCGCCATCGGGTTGACGTAGTTCATCAGCAGGGCGTCCGGGCACACCGCGCGCATGTCCTCGCAGATCTCCAGCAGTACCGGGATGGTGCGCAGGCCGCGGAAGATGCCGCCGATGCCCAGCGTGTCGCCGATGGTCTGGCGCAGGCCGTAGCGTTTCGGGATCTCGAAATCCGTCACCGTCGCCGGCCGGTAGCCGCCGACCTGCATCATCAGGATGACGAAATCGGCCCCGGCCATGGCCTGGCGCCGGTCCAGCGAGGCCTCGACCTTGAGAGTGTCGAGCCCCAGCGCGGCGCCGATGCGGCGGGCGACGATGGCGGAGGTGTTGAGCCGCTCGCCGTCGATGTCGTGCAGGGCGACGACGCTGTCGGCCAGGTCCGGCTGGCTGAGGATGTCGCCGATGATCGACTGGGCGAAGACGGTGCTGCCCGCACCGATGAGGCAGATCTTGGCCATGAGAGGTCTTTCTGGGATGGGAGCTATTTCAGGCCGGACAGCGCCATGCCTTCGATGAAGTGCCGCTGGGCCAGGCTGAAGGCGATCAGGATCGGCGCGATGCTGACCAGGACGGCCGCCATCATCACGGTCCATTGCGCGGCGTATTGCTGCTGCATCAGGGCCAGCCCGACCGGCAGCGTCGTCTGCTCCAGGTCGCTGGGCAGGTAGATCAGGGCGCTGAACAGGTCGTTCCAGGAGTTGAGGAAGGCGAAGATCGCCAGCGCCGCCAGCGCCGGCCGGGCCAGCGGCAGATAGATCCGCCACCAGATCGTCAGCAGCGACGCGCCGTCCATGCGGGCGGCCTCCGCCAGCTCGATCGGGATGGTCAGGAAGTACTGGCGCAGCAGGAAGCAGCCGAAGGCGCCGCCGAGGAAGCTCGGCAGGTACAGCGGCGCCTGGGTACCGTACAGGCCGAGGGCCTTGAAGATGACGAATTGCGGGATCGCCGCCATCTGCGCCGGGATCATCAGCGTCACCAGCAGGGCCACGAACAGCACCTGCCGGCCGGGGAAGCGGACCACGGCGAAGACGAAGGCGCCCATCGAGCAGGTCAGCAACTGCCCGACGGTGGAGATCGCGGCGACCTTCAGGCTGTTCCACAACAGGCCGTCGAAGGGGATGATCCGCCACAGCGACAGGTAGTTCTCGACGGTCGGGCGCGGCGGGATCAGGGCATGGCCGAACTGGTCGGCCGGCAGCTTCAGCGAGGTCGAGACCATCCAGGCGAAGGGCCCGACCATCAGCACCGCGCCGGCGATCAGCACGGCATAGGCCAGAGCGTCGACGCCGAGGCGGAGGGTGCGGGGACGGGCCGAGCGGGCGCGCGGGGCGATGGCGGAGGCGGCGGTCATCAGTGCGCTCCCCAGCGCTTCTGCAGCCGGAAATAGACCAGCGTCAGGACCAGGATCATGGCGGCGAGCGTCAGGCTCTGGGCCGCGGCGTCGCCCATGCGGAAGAAGCCGAAGCCGGTGCGGTAGATCGAGTAGACGACGGTCGGCAGGGTCGATCCGCCGGTCGGGGTGCGGGTCAGAATGTAGATGTAGTCGAAGGCCTGGAACGCATGGATGGTCGACAGCACGGTCTGGAAGAACAGGCTGGGCACCATCAGCGGCAGGGTGATGAACAGCAGCTGGTGCCGCGGCCGGGCGCCGTCGATCCGCGCCGCCTCGTAATAGTCGCGCGGCACCGCCTGCAGCCCGGCCAGGAACACGATCATGCCCTCGCCGATCGCGCCCCAGACATTCACGATCACCACCGACACCAGCACCATGCGGGGGCCGAGCCAGCGCACCGGGTCGCCGCCCAGGGCGGTGACGATGCCGTTCAGGAGCCCCTGGTCCTGGGCGAAGATCCAGGACCAGATCAGCCCGACCGCGGTCGGCGAAGTGATCACCGGCAGGAAGTAGAGCGCGCGGAACAGCCCGACCCAGGTCACCCGCCGGTTCAAGAGCAGGGCGACGCCGAGCGAGATCGCGACCGTCAGCGGCACGTAGAGCGCCGAGAAGGCCAGCGTGTTGCCGAGCGCCTTGAGGAAATTCCGGTCGCCCGCGAGATGAGCGTAGTTCTCCGGCCCCGCCCAGCCGGGCGGCGTCAGCAGGTCCCAGTGCAGCAGGCTCAAGCCCGCGGTCGCCACCACCGAGCCGAGGGCGCCGAGCAGCAGGCCCAGCAGCATCGGCGTCAGCAGCAGCAGGAGCCAGGCCCGGTCGCGGCCCTGGACGCGGAGGCCGTTCGGCGGCATCGCGGGTCCTCAGCGCTGACCTTTGAGGACGTCGTCGGCAGCGGGGCCGATCTCGTCCAGGGCGTCGTCGATCGCGGCGTCGCCGTTCCAGACCGGCAACAGCGCGTCGCCGACCACGGTCGACCATTCCTCATAGCCGCGGAAGGACGGCTTGATCCGGGCGTAGGACAGGGCGTCCAGGAACACGCGCTGGTCGATCTTCGGGCCGGGCTGGTCGAGATAGGCCGGCCCCTCCGCCACGGATTTCAGGATCGGTACGGCGAAGCCCAGCCTGGCCAGGGCCGCCTGCCCGTCCGCGCCGGCCGCGAACTTCACGAAATCCCAGGCTTCCTGCGGATGCGCGGTCGTCTTCGAGATGACGACGCCGGCGCTGTTGACGCTGGTCACCCGCCCCTTCGGCCCGGACGGCAGCGGCGCCACGCCCCAGGCGAAGCCGCGCTCGGCATATTCCGGCACCACCCAGTGGCCGGAGACGGTCATCGCCGCGATGCCGGCGGAGAAGCCGTCGGTGCCGTACTGCTTCAGCTGCTCGGGCGTCGGCATCGCCTTGTCGTCCAGCGCCATGCCGGCGATGAAGTGCCAGGCGTCGCGTGCCGGCCCCTCGGCCAGCAAGGTGCGGCCGTGGTCGGTGCCGACGATGTCGCCGCCATAGCTCCACACCACCGCCCCCCAGAACGGCTCGGGGTCGCCGATCTCGGACCAGAAGCCCCATTGGTCGGTGGTGCCGTCGCCGTTCTTGTCGAGGGTCAGGGCCTTGGCCGTGCGCCGCAGGTCGTCCCAGGTCCAATCCGCCGTCGGATAGGGCAGCTTGGCGGCGTCGAACATGTCCTTGTTGTAGTAGAGGACGATGGTCTGGAAATCGCGCGGCAGGCCGTAGAGGCCGTCCGGCATGCGATAGGCCTCGAGCGTGATCGGGTAGATGCCGTCCAGCGCCTTCGGGTCGGCGTCGAGATAGGGCTGCAGGTTCAGGAGCGCGCCGCGCGACTGCCAGTCCGGATACAGCGGCGCATCCATGGCGAAGATATCGGGCGGGTTGCCGCCGGCCACCAGCACCCGCAGCTTCTGCCAATAGGACGACCAGTCGTTGACCTCGACCTTGATCCTGATGTCGGGGTGCTTCGCCTCAAAGGCGTCGGCGACGCTGCGCCAGACCTCGCCCTCCGCCGGCGATCCCCAGATCATGTAGGTCAGCTCGGTCGCCGCCCGGGCCGGGGCCGCGGCCGCCAGCGCCGCGCAGACCAGCGCGGCGGATGCCTGCAATCTCATCTTTCGCCTCCCTCCGGGCCCGTCCTCAGGCCCCCGATCGGGTTGTCCCCATGTCGCCACTGTGACACTGCGAATTCCGGATTTCTTCCGCGCATCAGCATTGATCTTCCGGAAAACCAGCGCCGTGGCCCGGCTAGAACCCCAGGACCAGCCCGGTGCCCAGCACGGTGTTGTCGAAATCGGCCCCCTGGCGGAAGGACGCGGTCTCCCAGCTGAGCTCGCCATAGGCGTTCAGGCCGGGCGCGAGGGTGTAGACCAGGGTGGCAGCCGCGATGTGGTTGTTCCGGAGATCGGACCGGCCGGCGTCGCCGTGGTCCTCGTCCCCCGCAAGGCCGTTGCCCTTTTCGGCCGTGGTCCAGGCATAGCCCAGCCCGGCCTCGAAATCGCCGAACCGCCAGGCCAGGCTGGCCGCGATCGTGTCGATCGCCTTGCCGCTGTCGGCGATGCTGTCGTAATGGACCCAGTTGAGGCTGCCGGTGACATCGCCGGCCGCGACCTGGGTGCCCAGGCTGTAGGCCGCGAGATCGCGATGGCCGCCGACGCCGTTGCCGGTGGAGGCGGTGCCGGACACCAGGACCGACGCGCCGTCGAATTCGGCGGTGTAGTTCGCCCCGGCGGTGACGACGTTCTCGTAGAGCGTGTCGCCGTCGTCGATCAGGTCGGCACGGCCGCCGTTGCCGGCATGGCCGCCGCCGCCGACCACGGGCGTGAAGTCGACGGCGAAGGAGAAGCCGCCGAGGTCGGGCGAGGTGTATTTGATCCGGGTGTCGGGATCGCCGATGCCGGAGATGTAGGTCGGGTCCAGCGAGAAGAAGTGGCCGCCGCCATAGGGGTAGTCGTGGTCCAGGTTGTCGCCCCAGTTGGCGCCCATCCCCATCTCCGACACCACGGCGTCATGGGCGAAGATGTAGCCGTAATCGCCGGCCACCGCGTCGACGTCGCCCAGGGTGATGGTGCCGAAGCCGCCCGCCAGATAGATATAGGCGTGGTCGACCGTGACGTCGTCGCGACGGTTGACGTTGTTGAAGCGGATGCGGGCGCCGTATTCCAGGCCGTCATCGGTGATGGTCTTGACGTCGAATTGCAGCCGGCCGCCGGAGCGGAAGTCGTAGTCGCGGTCGAAGCCGTTGTCGCCGGACTGGTCCAGCACCGCCGCCGCCTCGAAGCCGAGGAAGCCGGAGATCCTCAGCTGCAGCCCGGCCGTGGCCGGCACCTCCGCCGCCATCGCCCCCATGGCCACCATGCCCGTCGCCGCGCAGATCGCCGCGGCGGCGCATGCCCGCGCCTTTGCCATCCGATGCCCCCTGTTGCCTGGCCCTGTCCTGCGGGCCGTCGATGGGTTCGTCCCACGCAGAGGCAAGATGAAGGGTCGGATTCCGGATTTCTTCCATGTCGCTTCTTGTGTTTTCCGGAAAGCCAGCATTTCCTGGCCGGATGAACGAGATCCTGACGGCGCCGGCCGCCGCGGTCGACATCGACGCCTATCTCGACCGCGGCGCCTTCTATGCCGAGCGGCACGTGCCGGAGCCGATGGGCCAGGCGCATTGGCACGACCATGTCGAGCTGAACCTGCTGCTGGCCGGCGGCATGACCTATCTGTTCAACGGCACGCGGATCTCGATCGGTGAGAACCGCGTGCACCTGTTCTGGGCCGCGGTGCCGCATCAGGTGATCGCGGTCGAGGCCACCGCCGACCTGATCTGCGTCTACCTGCCCTTCGCCGATTTTCTCGCCCTGCCCGTGGCCGACGCCTTCAAATCGAGCGTCATGGACGGGCGCTTCGCGACGGTGGCGGCGCCGGACCCGATCGATCCGCTGCTGTTCCAGCGCTGGGCCGCGGAATGGCCGGACGGGTCGGAGCTGCGGCAGCAGATCCTGCGCGAAGAGGTAGGCCTGAGGGTCAAGCGCCTGTCGCTCGACGCCGTGGCGCCCGGGACCTCAGCCGGGGACGCGCTGGCCCATGGGACGGAGGAGCTGGAGGAGCCCCGGCTTCGCAGCGCCGCCCCCCGGGCCATCGCGCGCGTCCAGGCCATGACCGACCACATCAATGCGCATTTCGGCGAGGCGGTGGCGGTCGAGGCGGTGGCCGCCGCCGGCGGGCTGCACCCGACCAACGCCATGGCGGTGTTCAAACGGGTGCTGGGCGTCACCATCGCCCAATACATCCGGCGCCAGCGCCTGAGCCGGGCGATGATGATGCTGGTCGACACCGACCAGTCGATCGCCGAGATCGCCTTCGGCTGCGGCTACGGCTCCCTGAGCCAGTTCTACGTGGAGTTCCAGCGGCACTGCCACAGCACGCCGCGCCAGTACCGGCTCAGGTTCCGCCGATAGGGACAGGGTCGCCTCGCGAATCAGCCCGCGGCAACGCTGCACCTCGGGCCGGCGCCGCCCCTCCTACACCTCCCGCCAGTCTTGGATCTTCCGGCAGCAGCGGCGCGCCGGCCAGCCGGGCATGGCTGCCGACGAGGAGGTGGAGGAAGCCGGGAGAGAGGGCCGGGCTCACGGCACGGGCTCCGGAACGCGGATCGGAAGGTGCGGTGTCGTCACAGATTGGCGGCCCGGGGATTGATGCCGAGGATGTGCCCGGGATCGACCGGCACCGTGACCAGGGTGGAGACCGGGGCGTGGCGATGGGCGTCGAGGATCTCGTCCAGGTTGGCGAGATCGGGGCGCAGCGCGGCCGAACGCCAGCCGCAGGCGCCGGCCATGGCGGCGAAGTCCATCCCGGCCAGGCGGTTGTGGCGGCGAGAGGCCGGCGCATCCGGGATGATGGTCTGCACCCCCTGCTCGATGATGCCGTAGCTGGCGTTGTCGAGCAGGAACAGCAGGATCCCCAGATCGCGCGCCTCCGCCAGATAGCCGGCGAACAGGCGGAAGCAGCCGTCGCCGGTGAAGCCGACGACATCGCTCTCCGGCGCGGCGAGCCTGGCGCCGATGGCGAGGCCCAGCACGTTGCCCATGGCCGAGCCGCGATAGAGCGAGAAGAAGCGCGCATGCGGATGCGGACGCTGGACGACGTATTGCCGGTCCTTATAGGCCAGGCACACATCGTCGAAGCCGATGGTGTTCGGCCGCCAGCGCGCATCGAGCGCCCGGAACAGCGACGCCATGTCGACATGGCCGAGCCTCGGGGACCCGGGCCGGCGCGTGTTGAGGTCGTCTGGCGCCGGGCCGGCCCGGCGGGTCTCCGGCGGCTGCCGCTCGAGCCGGTCGAGCAGCGACCGGAGCGCCGTGTCCAGGGGGGCGACCAGCTGCCGACAGGCGCCGGCGGCGCGGTGCCCGAAGCCGCCGTCGACCTGTCCGTAGCCGTCCGGGAGACAGGTCAGGACGAAGGTGTCGCCGGCCGCATAGGGGGCCAGGTTGACCGTGTATTCGTCCGGGCAGGCCCCGAGCACCAGCAGGACGTCCTCCGCCCCGATGCCCTGCCACAGCCGGATGGCCACATCGTTCCCGCCGAAGGAGATGTAGCCGTGGCCGCGGGGATTACCGCGATCGACCCCGTTCGCGCCGTTGATGCTCCAGACGATGGGGGCTCCGAGCCGTTCGCACAGGCGGGAGGTCAGCTGCGGGGAGTCCGGATACCGGGCCAACTCCTCGCCGGCGAGGATGACGACGCGCCGGCCGCGGATGCGCCGGCAGAATTCATCCATGAACGCGTCCGCTTCGGCCGAAGCTGGAGCCGGATTCGGCTGCAGGGGCGCACGATACGGATCCGCCGCCACCTGTGTCTTGAGCGCGTCGTGGTCCAGGACGAGAACAACCGGCTTGCAGCGCTGCAGCTGGAGATGGGCCTGCCGCAGCTGCGGCCCCATGGCCGCGGCGTCGTCCAGCACGAAGACGCCGTCCGGCAACTCGGCGCGCAGCTGCGCCAGCATGTGGCTGCCGTGACGGCTGGTGTCCTGCAGCGGGCTAAGCCCTTCGGTCTCGATCGGCGAGGCCGGGACGATGTAGACCGCGGGGATGTCGTGCAGCTTGGCGTCGCTGAGGCCGCAGCCCAGCAGCTTGGTCGCCGCGCCGGTCGTCGCGATGCAGGCGCCGATGCGGCCGGACGCCAGATAGCTGCCGAGCGGCACGAAACCGGAAGCGTATTCGCCGAGCGACAGGAAGCGCAGCCCGTCCGGCTCGTGCCGGCCGGCCGCGTCCTCTTCCGGCTGAAGCGGAGGGAGAGACTGCAGGAAGCGGATCGTGCCGCCGCCGGTGACGCCCGCACAGACCTCGATGCCCCAGGATTCCAGCGTCGCCACCAGGGCTTCGTAACCGGTCACGGTCTCCGCAACATGAATATCCATGCGAACGCCTCGTCTGAATCCGATGACTCGATGTTTCGGGGGCGGTTTCTTCAGGCCGGCAGCGCGGCTTCCGGCGCGTTCTGCAGGACCAGGGCGCGCAGCTTGCTGTCGCTGCAGACGGGCTCTTCCGAGGCCGTCAGCTCGCGGTAGAGGGACTCGATCAGGCCGGGCGTCGGCGACAGGCCGAACGCCTCGATCTTGGCCTTCAGCGCATGCCGGCCGGAATGGCGGCTGATCACCATCCGGCGCTCGGCGCCGAAGCGGTCCGGTTCCAGGAACTCGTAGGTCTGCGGGTTGCGGATGATCGCGGCCTGATGGATTCCCGCGGCGGTGGCGAAGGCGTTCTCGCCGATGACGGCCTTGCCGCGCGCCATCGGCAGTTGCAGGCTCTCGATCAGCAGCCGGCAGGCGGCATAGACCCGGCCGACATCGATGGTCGTCGACCGGCTGAAATGCGCCGGATGGGCCGTCATGGCGGCGACGACCTCCTCGAGAGCGCAGTTCCCGGCGCGCTCGCCGATGCCGCACAGCGTCACCTGGATCTCGTCGATTCCCGCCTCGACGGCGGCGAGGGTGTTGGCGACGGCCAGGCCGAGATCGTCATGGGCGTGCATGGCGACCTTGACCTCCGCCGGCACATGCGCCCGCACGGCCTCGATCAGGGCTGGCACCCGGCCGGGCAGCAGGCAGCCGACCGTGTCCGGGATCAGGATCATCGTGGCGCCGGCCCGGGCGACGACCTCGCACATCGTGCCGAGGAACTCCGGGTCCGCCCGGGTCGCGTCCTCGGGGGCGACGCAGATGTCGTCGAAGCCGAGCCGCCGGGCGAGATGGACGGCGTTCCCGATCTCGTCGAGCGCCTGCTGGCGCGTGATCTGGCGCTTGTGGTGGAGATGGATCTCGGACGCCACGCCGAGGATCTCGATCTGCGCCGCCCGAGCATTCTCCACGGCCTTGGCCGCCCGTTCGATATCGGAGCTGCTGGCGCGCGCGAAGGCGCAGATCCTGGCCTCCCGCACCGCCTCCGCGATGGCGCGCACCGCGGCGAAGTCGTTGTCCGACGCGGCCGGGAACCCGGCCTCGATCGTGTTCACGCCGAGCGCTTCGAGCTCGCGGGCGATGCGCAGCTTCTGCTGCAGCGACATGGCATTTCCGGGCGCCTGCTCGCCGTCGCGCAGACTCGTGTCGAAGATCGTCAGCGGCCGGTGAATTGAAACGGTTGACATATCACCTCACCCAAGATGTTGCCGGCTCATCAAAAATTCCTGTATTCCACTTTGACAAACCCTTAAGAAACTATATCTAATCAATATTCATATTTCAAAAATACAAATACATCCGATGATACAAAACTTAAATTCTCATCGATCGCAAATATTATTGCAATCCGAGTTAACAACCAATTAACTCATACAATATAAACACTCTGAATATGCAGAGTCAAAAAGATTCCTCCATTCCAAGAATGATTCAATTTATCTATACAATTTGAAAATTGATAACTAACTAAAAATAAATAACCTTGTTATCGTTAATGCCTATAATATTGATTCTAGATTCAATCAATGAAGAACAATTCGACAACTCTACTGCAAGTATGCCCAAGAATTGCGCAAGAACTATGCCCAATGTCCCACCGGCAGAGACGGAAGGCATGGCCCTGCGCATGGCCGAGCATCGAAGCCGTCGTGCCGCAGGCGGCAACCGGCATCGGCCGACAGCGGCGCCGGGGCCGACGGACCGCGATTTCGACGGTTCCCGACGCGGATCACCGACAGGCCGGTCCCGGCCAGGTCGTGATCGGTCACTGAAAGGAGCCATTCGGCTGGGGAATGGTGAGCCGGGTGGGACTCGAACCCACGACCAGGGGCTTAAAAGGCCTCTGCTCTACCGACTGAGCTACCGGCTCACACTGCCGGCCCGGATCATGTCCGGGCGGGCGGGGCGCACATTAGGGAGGCACCGCCCGACGGTCAACACTCGCAAGGCGCGATAATCGCCCCTAATCCGCCACCAGGCCCTTGCGGGCGAACTGCTCGTTCAGGCGCTTGGCCACCAGCGGGCTGACGAAAGGGGCGATATCGCCGCCCAGCCGCCCGATCTCCTTGACGAAGCGCGAGGAGATGAACTGGTAGCGGTCCGACGCCATCAGGAACACCGTCTCGATCACCGGATTGATCTTGGCATTCATGCCGGCCATCTGGAACTCGTATTCGAAGTCCGAGACGGCGCGCAGGCCGCGCACCACCGTGGTGGCGCCGACCGAGGCGGCGAAGTGCATCAGCAGCACGTCGAAGGAGCGGACCTCGATCGAGATCCCCTGGGCCACCAGGGGCGCGACGTCGGCCCGCACCAGTTCGACCCGCTCGTCGGTCGAGAACAGCGGGCCCTTGCCGTCGTTGCGGGCCACGGCGACGACCAGATGGTCGACGATCCGCGTCGCCCGCTGGATGATGTCCATATGCCCTTTGGTGATCGGATCGAAGGTGCCGGGATAGACCCCGGTGCGCGGCTTGGACATCCGTGCGGCCTTCCTTTATGCGCCGTCGCCGCCCGACGCGGCGCCGTCCGGTTGCTCATCCGTGGCTTCGCCCGGCGCCTCATCCTCGGCGCCGTCGCCGTTCTCCTCCGGCACCGAGGCGACGGAGACGACGCGCTCGCCCCCGGCGACGTTGAACAGCCGCACGCCCATGGTCTTGCGGGCGGCGATCCGGACGTCGGCGACCGGGCAGCGGATCAGCTGGCCGCCGTCGGTGACCAGGATGATCTCCTGGCTCGGCAGGATCGGGAAGCTGGCGGCCACGGCGGTGTTCTTCTCGCCCATCGCCATGGTCCAGATGCCCTTCCCGCCCCGGCCGGTGATCCGGTAGCCATAGGCGGAGCTGAGCTTGCCGAAGCCTTCCTCGCTGACCGTCAGGATGAACTCCTCGACAGCCTCGAGCTCGGCGAAGCGGGCCGGGTCGAGGTCGCGCTCCTCCACCGCCTGGCTGTCCTCGCCGTCGGTCTCCTCGCCCTCGGCCCGGCGCAGCGCATTGGCCATGCGCAGATAGTTCGCGCGCTCGTCCGGCGTGGCGTCGAGATGGTGCAGGATCGAGATCGAGATCACGGTGTCGCCGTCGGCCAGGCGGATGCCGCGCACGCCGGTCGAATCGCGGCCCTTGAAGACGCGGACGTCGGTGACCGGGAAGCGGATGCACATGCCGATGTGAGTGGCCAGCAGGACATCCTGGTCGTCGCTGCAGACCTTGACGCCGATCAGGCTGTCGCCCTCGTCCAGCTTCATCGCGATCTTGCCGTTGCGATTGATGCTGGTGAAATCGGCCAGGCTGTTGCGGCGCACCCCGCCGCTGGCCGTGGCGAACATGACGTAGAGCTGGTCCCAGGTGCTCTCGTCCTCCGGCAGCGGCATGACGGTGGAGATGGTCTCGCCCTGCTGCAGCGGCAGCATGTTGACCATCGCCTTGCCGCGCGATTGCGGCGTGCCGATCGGCAGGCGGTAGACCTTGAGCTTATAGACGATGCCGCGGCTGGAGAAGAACAGCATCGGCGTATGGGTGTTGGCGACAAACAGGTCGGAGACGAAATCCTCCTCCTTCGTCGCCATGCCGCTGCGGCCCTTGCCGCCGCGGCGCTGCGCCCGGTAGGTCGACAGCGGCACGCGCTTGATGTAGCCGCCGTTGGAGACGGTGACGACCATGTCCTCGCGCTGGATCAGGTCCTCGATGTCGGCCTCGAATTCGAGGTCGAGGATCTCGGTCTTGCGCGGGGTGGCGAACTGCTCCTTCATCTCGACCAGCTCGCCGCGCAGGATCTCCAGCAGCTTCTCGCGGCTCGACAGGATCGCGAGGTATTCCTGGATCTCGGCGACGATGGCGCGCAGGTCGTCGCCGATCTTGTCGCGCTCCAGCCCGGTCAGGCGGTGCAGGCGCAGGTCGAGGATGGCGCGGGCCTGGACTTCGGACAGCCGGTAGGTGCCGTCCTCGGCCAGCGGGTGGCCGGGCTCGTCGACCAGCGCGATCAGCGGCGCGATCTCGCCGGCCGGCCAGGCCCTGGCCATCAGCTCCTCGCGCGCCGTCTGCGGGTCGGGCGCGCGGCGGATCAGCTCGATCACCGCGTCGATGTTGACGACGGCGGTGGCGAGGCCGACCAGGACATGGGCCCGTTCGCGGGCGCGGCCCAGCAGGTAGCGCGTGCGCCGGGTGATCACCTCCTCGCGGAAGGCGACGAAGGCGTCGATGATCTGCTTCAGGTTCAGGAGCTCGGGCCGGCCGCCGTGCAGCGCCAGCATGTTGACGCCGAAGGAGGTCTGCAGCGGGGTCGAGCGGTACAGCTGGTTCAGCACCACGTCGGCGCTGGCGTCGCGCTTCAGCTCGACGACGATGCGGACGCCGTCGCGGTCGCTCTCGTCGCGCAGCTCGGAAATGCCCTCGACCGTCTTCTCGTTGACGACCTCGGCGATGCGCTCCATCAGCCGCGACTTGTTCACCTGGAACGGGATCTCGGTGAAGATGATCGCTTCGCGGTCCTTGCGGATCTCCTCGATGTTCGACCGGGCCCGCATGACCACGCTGCCGCGGCCGGTGGCGACGGCCGAACGGATGCCGGAGCGGCCGAGGATCAGGGCGCCGGTCGGGAAGTCCGGCCCCGGCACGATCACGTTGAGCTCCTCGACCGTGATCGCCGGATTCTCGATGGTGGCGAGGCAGGCGTCGATCACCTCGCCCAGATTGTGCGGCGGGATGTTGGTGGCCATGCCGACGGCGATGCCGCCGGCGCCGTTGACCAGGAGATTCGGGAAGCGCGACGGCAGCACCGTCGGCTCGGACTGGGTCTCGTCGTAGTTCGGCTGGAACTCGACCGTGTCCTTGTCGATGTCGTCCAGCATCGCCTCGGCCGCCTTGGCCAGGCGCGCCTCGGTGTAGCGCATCGCCGCCGGCGGGTCGCCGTCCATCGAGCCGAAATTGCCCTGCCCCTGGATCAGCGGCAGCCGCATCGAGAAGTCCTGCGCCATGCGCACCATGGCGTCGTAGATCGCGGTGTCGCCATGCGGGTGGTACTTACCCATGACGTCGCCGACGACGCGGGCCGACTTCTTGAACGGCTTGGTCGAATCGTAGCCGCCCTCCTTCATCGCGAAGAGGATGCGGCGATGCACCGGCTTGAGGCCGTCGCGCACATCCGGCAGGGCGCGGGAGACGATCACGCTCATGGCGTAATCGAGATAGGAGCGCCGCATCTCCTCCTCGATCGTCACCGGGGTGATGTCGAAGTGCGGCGGCGTGGTGGGACGTTCGGTCAAGGCACTGTCCGGACTGGCAAAAGGACGCGCCCGGTCAGCCTGCCGGGCGCGGCGACGCTAGCACGTTTCCGCACCTGCGAACAATCGCGCCGGAGCGGCCTTCAGGCGGCTGCGCCGGCCGCCGCGGAAGCCCGGGTGTCGCCGCGCGCCAGCAGGTGGAAGCGGCCGGCCAGGAGGCCGACCGAGACCACGCTGGCGATCAGGATCGCCTCGAACAGCCCGACCGCGCCGCGGCCGAGATGGACGCCCAGGAACCAGCCCAGCGGCGTCATCACCACGACGTAGGAGATGGTGTGCAGCAGCGTCGGCACCACCACGTCGCCGCGGCCGCGCAGCGCGTTGGCGACCACCACCTGGCCGCCGTCGACCAGCAGGATGAAGGTCGAGACCAGGACCACCGGCACCAGCAGCGGGATCAGCGCCGGGTCGCTGGTGTAGGCCTCGGCGATCGGCCGGGCGAACAGCCACAGCACCGCCCCGAGCAGCACCATGACGACGCTGTTGACGCCGAGCCCGACCCAGCCGGCCAGCACCATGTCCTTGAGGTCGTGCCGGCCATGGGCGATGCCGACCCGGACCGCGGTGGCGGAGGCGAGGCCGAGCGCCACCATGAAGATCAGCGCGATCAGGTTGAGGCCGATCGAATAGGCGGCGAGCGGCAGGGTGCCGAGCAGCCCGGCGAAGAAGGTCAGCGCGGTGAAGGCGCCCGATTCGATGAAGATGCTGAGGCCGCCGCCATAGCCGAGCTGGCGCTGCTTCGACCAGTCGCGCCAGCGCCAGCCGCGCCAGCGGCGGATGCCGTAGGCATCGCGGTCGCGCATCCACCAGACATAGGCGACCAGGCTGGCCGCCAGGAAGATGCGCGAGGCGGTGCTGGCCCAGGCCGCGCCGATCGCCCCGAGCTCCGGCAGGCCGGCGACACCGAACACCAGCAGCCAGTTGACCAGCGCGTTCAGGAGGTTGGCCACGATCATCGCGATCATGCCCGGCACCGGCCGCTTCAGCCCCTCGAGGAAGAAGGCCGTGACGGTGTAGATCACCGCCGCCGGCATGCCCCAGCCGAGCACGATGGCGATGTCGGCGCCGGCTTTCGACAGCTCCGGCGTCTGGCCGGTCAGGACCAGCAGCGGCTCGATGAAATGGCACAGCACGGCCAGCACCAGGCCGATGGCGCCGCCGTAGATCAGCGCCCGGTGCCAGACCGCGCCGCATTCGTCGGGCCGGTTGCGGCCGAGGGCGTTGGCGCTCATCACCAGCGTGCCGATGACGAGGCCGGTGGAGGTGCCGATCATGCTGCCGATCGGGGCGTTGGCGATCGACAGATGCGCCAGGTCGGCACTGCCGTAGCGGCCGACGAAGAGGGTGTCGACCAGCGCCATCAGGATCAGCCCGGCACGGGCGACGATCACCGGCAGCGCCAGGCGCAGCAGCTCATAAACATGTCGCCGGACCCGGGCGCGCATCCAGCTTTCGCCCGGCCGGATCGGAACCTGGTACATCGCGGCGCCTCTCCCTCGGAGCGGCACATTAGCAGCACGGCGGGGCGGAGATCAGGCGGCCGAACGCCGACCTGCCATGCGCGCCGCCGGAACGGCAGCGAAAGCATACTTCAAATATTTTACAGTTATTACTCAGAATAGCATTTAAAATCGATTTCTATATTCACTAATGACTCGAACAATTCTTTATCGCAGAGTTTCGGCACCGTATATCCACGGAGATCTGAAATGGATCGCTCCAGCAACACAGTCGAATATGCACTGGGCCATTCCGAGTCGGAGATCCAGAGGCTGATGCTGCAGGCCACAGTGCTGCGGCCGATCACCGAGCGCCTGTTGCACGCCGCGGGGCTGCGGCCGGGAATGCGTGTGCTCGACCTCGGCTGCGGCGCCGGCGACGTCTCGCTGCTGGCGGCGGAGATCGTCGGGCCGACGGGCGTGGCGATCGGCATCGACCGCAGCGCCGAGGTTCTGACAGTCGCCCGGGCCCGAGCCGCGGCGGCAGGGTTGGACCATGTCGCCTTCATCGAGACGGACATCGATGACTTCGCAGTCGGGGAACCCTTCGACGCCGTCCTCGGGCGCTATGTCCTGATCCATCAGCCGGAGCCGACCGAGACGATCCGCCGGGCCGCTGCGCAGCTGCGGCCCGGCGGCATTGCAGCCTTCCATGAGATCGCCCTGCACAGCGACTGCGAGTCGCTGCCGCCCGTGCCGCTGTGGCAGGGCACCGCGCGCGTGCTCTTCGACGCCTTCCGGATGCTCCTGCCCCATCCCGACATTGCCGGCCGGCTGATCCATGCCTTCGCCGAGGCTGGACTGCCGACGCCTCGGCTGTTCAGCGAAAGCCCTGTCGGCGGTGGCGAGGATTCGCCGCTCTATGCCTGGATGGCGGAGTCGGTGCGCAGCGGCCTGCCCCTCATTCGGCGATCAGGGCTGGCGGACGCCGAGGCGATCGGGATCGAGACGCTGGAGGACCGGCTGCGGCAGGCAGCCGTGGCGGCCCGCAGCCAGCTCGTGATCTCAGCGCAGATCTGCGCGTGGAGCCGCAAGCCGTAGCGGCCGTGGCTTCGCCGCCCCTTTCGGGACGCTATGCTGGCGGGATCGCAGGTCGACCGGACCAGTACCATGATCACCCCCCGCCGCGCTCGCCCTCTTCGCCGTGCCCGTCGCCCTCGCCGCCCTGGTTCCCGGACCGGCGCAGACCGCTGCGCCGATCGCCAGCCGAAGTTGAGGGTTCAGGCCGGGACCGGCGCGTCGGTCCGCTCCGCCGTTCCCGCCTCGCCCTCCAGCAGCCGGCGCTCGGCCGCGAACAGGGCGGCGATCGCCTCCTTGGCCCTGGCGATTCGGGGCGAGCGCCCGACATCCTGGTGCACGATCAGGCGATAGCGGTGCTCCATCGCCGGCACCAGCGGCGACACCCGCACCAGATCCGGATGCACGTCGCCGACGAAGCAGGGGATCAGCGCCAGCCCGGCGCCGGACGCCAGCGCCGACAGCATCAGGTCGGTGGTGGTCAGGCGCAGGATCCGGGTGTTTCCGGCCGATGCGAGCTGCCGGTCGAGCGGATAGCCGTCGACATCGCTGCCGACCCGCACCCGCTCGTTGTCGTAGATCACCCAGTCGCAGGCGCCGAAGCGCGCCTCGGTCCTGGCCTCCGGATGCCGGTCGACATAGGGCCGCGCGCCGTAGAAGGCGTAGGCGGATTTGGCGACCAGGCGGGACCGCAGGCCCGGCGCCTCCGGCACGGAGGCGTAGACGCCGAGATGCACCGAATCATCGCCCAGATTCGGCAGCTGCCGTTCGAAATCCACGGCCAGGTCGATGCCGGGCAGCGCCTCGCGCAGCCGGGACAGCCGTTCGGCCAGGAAGCGGCTGGCCCAGCCGCCGGCGGCGACCCGCACCAGCCCGGTGCCGGGATCGGCCTGGATCCGCGCCTCGCGCTCCAGCGCCGCCGCCGATTCCGCCATGGCCCGCAGATGCGGCAGCAGCGCCTCCCCGGCCACGGTCGGGCGATAGCCGTCGGCGCTGCGCTCGAACAGGATCAGCCCCAGCCGCTCCTCCAGCGCCTGGACCCGGCGGCCGATGGTCGGCTGGCTGAGGCCCAGGCGCCGCGCCGCCGCCGACAGGCTGCCGGTCTCGGCCACCGCATGGATCACCCGCAGATCGTCCCAATCGGTCATGGCCGGCCTTGCCCTCGCATCCTGAACGGAAACGTACAGGCCCTCCTCGATATTGTCGAATGGCGTACGCCGGCGTTCAGCCTCATCTTCCGCCCCGCGGCCACCCGGATGCATCGGTCCGCGCATCTCTCCTGACAGGATGATGTCAGGAGGGGTGGCGTAGTCTTCCACCATCGCCTCGGGCCGCCCGAGGCCGGAGATGGAGGACCCGATGGCCGTGCTGACGGAAGTGGTGATGTACCGGGCCCGGCCCGGCGCCGCGGCCGAGACCGTGGTCACGGTGTCCGACGCCACCGGCCCGGTGATCACCGGCCGCTACGGCATCGACACGGCCCCGCCGCCGGCGCCGAAGGCGGCCGCCTGCCCGATCGCGATGGCTTCAAGGAGATCGTCATGAGCACCCATGTCCTGCGCCTGCCGCTGCGCCAGCGTCCCGCCGGCCTGCTGGAGCGGATCTGGCGCCGCGTTGCCGGCGGATCGGCACGACCGGCCGCGCGGAAGACCCGGCTGCGCCTGGAGACGCTGAGCGACTCCGCCCGCAGCGACCTCGGCCTGCCGCCGGACGCGGATTTCGAGGCCGCCACCACCCGCATCGGCCTGATGGCCGTGGCCGGGCGGATGCTCCTGTAGGGACAGTTTGGAAATGCTACTGGCGCGGCCGCCTGACGGCGGCTTCTCCGCTTCCGGTGCTCACGGACCAAATGTCCGCTGCGCTCCGGTTCTCGAAGCCACCGCCATGCGACTCACGCCAGCGCATTTCGAAACTGCCCCTGACGTCCAAGGCAGACGCTACTCCGCCACCTTGACCAGGAGCTTGCCGAAATTCTCGCCCCGGAACAGCCGCAGGAAGGTCCGGGGCGCGGTCTCCAGCCCCTCGACGACGTCCTCGCGGTAGCGCAGCTTCCCCTCCCGGATCCAGCCGGAGACGTCGCGCAGGAAGGCGGCGTGCTGGTCGGCGAAGTCGCTGACGATGAAGCCGCGCAGAGTCAGCCGCTTGGACAGCACGCTGCGCATCATCGCCGGCACCAGGTTCGGTCCGTCCGGCAGGCCGGTGGCGTTGTACTGGGCGATCAGGCCGCAGACCGGGACCCGGGCGAAGGGGTTCAACAGCGGCCACACCGCCCCCCACACCGCGCCGCCGACATTCTCGAAATAGACGTCGATCCCGTCTGGCACGGCCGCGCGCAGCCGCTCGGCGAAATCCGGCGCCCGGTGGTCGACCGCGGCGTCGAAGCCGAGCTCCCCGGTCAGATAGGCCCCCTTCTCCGCCCCGCCGGCGATGCCGACGACGCGCGCGCCCTTGATCTTCGCGATCTGCCCGACCACCGCGCCGACCGCCCCCGAGGCGGCCGAGACCACGACGGTCTCGCCCGGCTTCGGCCGGCCGATGGTGAGGAGGCCGGTATAGGCCGTCATCCCAGGCATGCCGAGCACGCCGACCGCGGTCGAGATCGGCCCCAGCGACGGATCGACCTGGCGCAGCCCGGTGCCGTCGGACAGCGCGTAGTCCTGCCAGCCGGTGCGGCCTTCGACGATGTCGCCCGGGGCGAAGCCGGGGTGGTTCGAGGCGACGACGCGGCCGACCGCGCCGCCGACCATGACCTGGCCGATCTCGACCGGGGCCGCATAGGATTTCGCGTCGCTCATCCGGCTGCGCATATAGGGGTCGAGCGACAGCCACAGCGTGCGGATCAGGAGCTGGCCCGGGCCGGGCGCCGGCACCGCCTCCTCGACCAGGCGGAAGTCGCTGTCCTTCGGCTCCCCCACCGGCCGCGCGGCGAGCAGGATCCGGCGATTCACATCGGTGCTCATGATCGGCTCCCATCTATGGATGGCGGAAACTAAGCACCATTCTCATGCGAGATGAAGGGATTTGACCCGATCAACGGAAATGATCCGTGGAATATGCCGCGATCACGCGGCGCGGATGAAGACCGTGACGGTGACGACGAGCAGCCCCAGCGCCAGCGCGGGACCGAAGGGCCGCATCTCGCGCCACTTCATGCCGCGCCAGGGCGCCAGGGCCAGCTTCGGGAGCAGCTCGACGAGGCAGGCCAGGATCAGCACGAACAGGCTGCCCTGGACACCGACCCAGAGGCTGGCGGCGGTCAGGAACTTCAGGTCGCCCCAGCCGATGCGGGCGTTGTGGTCGACCTTCTGGATCAGCCAGGCGATGCCGCCCAGCATCACGAATGTGACCAGGCCCTGCGTCAGGGCGACGGCCAATGTCATCAGCTCCGGCGCCCGGATGACCGCCTGGCCGAGGCCGACGGCGCCGAGGGCGAGGTTCCAGACGTTCGGAATCCGGCTTTCCCGCAGATCGATCAGGACGATCGGCATCAGCAGCAGGACCAGCAGGCCGAGAGCGATGAAGTCGAATCCGTCCATCAATAGCCGCCGTTCGGAACGACGCTGGTCGCGGTCAGGCTGTTGCCGGTCAGGAGATCCGAGAACGGCAATAGCTTCAGCGCCGAGATATCGTAGGTGATGGTCACCTGAAACAGGTTCGGGCTGCCGGCTACGGCCGCGGCCTTGAACTCCTTGACCTTGGTCCAGTTGAACGTCGGCGCATAGCCCGCGAAGATGGTCTTCGCCGTCGTCTCCGCCAGCGTCGCCCGCTCCGTGTTCGACAGGCCGGCGATGGATGCCCGCGCGCTTTCCGCCGCCGCGTTGGACACGGCGAGCCAGGTGCCGAAATAAATGCCGAACAGGGCCGTCGCGAAGATCAGCATCAGGAACAGCGGCGCAACCAAAGCGAACTCCATTGCCGCCAAACCTGAGTCCGACTGAAAGTCCGTAGGCGCCTTTGCATCCGCAGATTTTAGATTAATAGCTTCAAACGGAAACATAGACCCACCTAAGTTCGCAGATTGGCGGGGCAAGTAAATACCCACCCCGCCAATGCATAAACTCGAACTACCTTCGCCCCATACTAACCAGCATTTGTGATTTTTGTTTGTATATTCGTAAACCCGGTTTGCAAAGCTGACCTCAAGGTCGGCACAACGGCCACGAGAGCAGCGGCGATCAGGGCGGCGAGGATGGCATATTCCACGGCCGTAATGCCGTCCTCTTCGCGAGCGGCACGGCGGCTGTAGTTAATCAGTTTCCGCAACATGACTATACCTCCTTAACTACTACCGGGTCTGACTTCCCGCCTGCGCCCCGGCGCCGCCGACGGTGTTCCGAAACTCACTGCACCAGCACCGGCACGCCGCAGCGCACCCCGGTGACGGTGACGTCCATGTATCCGAGCTTGATCCCGAGCGCGGCCAACAGCCCATCCACCAGCGGGTCGAGCAGGCCGTTGATAACGGGGGCCAGAATCACGCGCAGGGCGTTGACGGCATCCGGGACAAGCCGGAGATCCAACGGAAGAATGCAGACACCCAACAGAACCGCGGTGCACAACTTCAGCTCAAGCGTCTGGCCGAGACTTGAAAGAAGATTGTCGACCATTCCACGACTGACGACCGATTGCGCGGTGCGATTGGCGATGTCGGTCTGATCAAAGGTCAAGGTCTGATAAGAGCCGCTTCCGATTTCGACCTTCGCCTTTCCTGTCAAAGAAGCAAGCGTGATCACTCCGAGTCCCAACACATCGACTCCTGCGATTTTCGAGTATTGAATGTCGTCGTACGTGATCTCTTTGGTGAAGTTCTTCATGGTATCAGTGGCAATCGTGCCGATATAGGCACGAGCCACCCCGCTCTTGGCGTCGATCTGGACCTGCGCGTCGGTCGCCGGCTCGATGCCGCAATCGATGTTGCTGAGGATCGCGTCGCCTGCCCCTGCCTCGACATAGAGGGGCAATTCCACAATCGACCCCAGCAGCGCTTTCAGGAGACCGGTGGCCAATTCGATCTTCAGCTTCAACCGAACCTGAGCCGTATGCACCGAGATGCCGACCGGACCGAAGGCAAAGGGCGGCGACTGCGGCGGCTCGATCACCGTCGCCTCCAGATGCACACCCGCCAGGATCCCGAGAAGATTGAAATCGAAGTTGGGAATGGCTACGGCGTTGTCGCCGTTCGCGACCTGCAGCGTGAGCGTCAGCAGCTGATACAGATTCAAGCCGGCCTGCAGCGCGGTTGGAGCGGTCGAACTGCCCACCGGCAACGGACGCCAGATCCCAAGATCCAGCAGGTCGCCGAGCTGCAACGACGGGTTGCCGACGATCTTTGCCTTGATGGCCGCCAGCGAGATGCTCGCAATCGACGCCGGCGCATCCAGAACATCGATTGCAGCCTGAATCAGCTCCGAGACCTGGACGTTCGTCGCCAGGAGCTGATCGTAGGTCCCGGCGCTGAGATCCAGATTCACCGCCAGCGCGTCCAGAAAACTGAGCGCCTGGATGTTGGTGTTGAGCAGCCCGCGATAATCCACCGCGTTCAGCTGCAGGCTGGTGCCGAGGAGTCCTCCCAGAACGGCGTTCAGGATGGCGCTCTGGTTGGTATCGACGGCAAGCACGCCGGTGCCGGCCTGGAAGGCGGCCTCATCGATCCGTGCCGCGGTCGCGCTGGTCCTGATCTGGAACGACGCGGGCAACGGCTGGAGGACCTTCGACAGAAACCCCGAAGCGTCGTCCTTGACGTCGACCTTCACCGCATTGGCGACGACATAGGACGCGTCGCGCGTGTCCCCCGGGCACAGGGCGATGGCCGATCGGAACCGGTTGAACGGTTCGAGCCCCTTGTCGGCGCAATAAGTCCCGAGCGTTAAAGCGTTGATGTTGGAAGCGGTGTAGCGACTGCCGTTTTCCTTCAGCATCAAGGCCGCCTGGGTCTTGATCGCTCCGACATTCCGGTCCTTCAGATTGCCCTGGTCCGCCACGGCGGCCAGGGCCGCGGCGTCGGTGGCCGCCTGGAGGTCTCGCCGCTGGGCAAACCAGGAGCCGAGATCGGTCGACAGGGCGACCAGGCCGATCATCACCGCGAGAACGATCGCGGCGAAGGGCGCGATCGCCCCCCGCTCCTCCGACCATCCGGCGATGATGCGGCGCAGATTCATTGCGGAGCCCCGTAGCCGGCACCGACGCCGGACGACATGGAGTTCCCGCCGAAACCCGAATTGCCGCTGTAGCCGTTGCCCGAACCCTGGACCGGCCTGCCGATCCCCTGCAGGTAGTTCTGGTAGATCCGTCCGGCCTCGGCGCCGCCGAGGGGCGGCTGCAGGGCGGGCGCGGGCTGGAGCTGCTGCCGGATGACCTGCGCGGTCCGGCTGGTCTCGGGCCATCCGGGCCCCGCCTGGGCGGCACCCGCCGGCACCAGCACCTGCTGGGCCCCGGCCGTCGCGGAGAGCAGGACGAGGACGGCTGCCAGGGGCAGGGAACGCGCTGTCATGGCTGGGTCTCCGAGGCTTGGGCCAGGCGTCTGGGGGCGGTCGTGGGGCTGGCGCCGGCGGTGGTCGGCGTCCGCACCTGGGCGCGGGCGGACCTGACCATCTGCTCGACCGCGCGCCGCTCCTTGGTGTCGGCGATCCGGGCGATCATCGCCTTCGACTGGTCGGCCTGGCCGGCGACGTCGAGGCAGAGGATCAGGTTGTTGCGGACCTGGGCGTTGGTCGGCGCCAGCTCGCTGGCCTGGCGCAGCGTGAACAGCGCTTCGTCGTAGGAGGCGATGCGCATCTCGGCGAAGCCGAGGTCGTTCAGGTATTTGACGTTGATCGGCTCGCGCCGCACCGCCTCGTGGAACTGCGCCCGGGCCTTGGCCCAGTCGCCGCGCCCAGCGGCGACACGGCCGAGCCCGTCATAGGCGGCCGCCGACTGGTCGCCGTTCAGGAGCTCGCGGTAGATCGCCTCCGCCCGGTCGTAATCCTGGATGTCGAGGAAGGAATCGGCCCGCAGCACCTGCGCCCGGGCGTCGCCCGGATGGCGGTTGTCGTAGTCGTCGAGATAGGCCAGCGCGGCCCGCGACTTGCCGCCCTGCCGCAGCTTGTCGACGATGCCGAGATAGAGATCGCGGGAGTTCTCGGCGTCGAGCGCCGCCGCCTGCGGCACCTGGTCGGCCGGCGATGGCGGGCGGCGCGGCGTGTCGTCGCCGAACAGGCTGGAACAGGCGGACAGTCCGGGAACCAGGGCGAGCACCGCAAGAGAGAGAAAAACCCGCATGCTCAGCTTCCCTGAGTCAGAGATCGGACGAGAGAGACGATCGCCGGGCTGCACAGGACGATGAACAGGGCCGGCATGAGGAAGGCGATCATCACGATCGTCATCTGAGTGGTCTTGCGGCCGATGCTCTCCCGGGCCGTGGAGACCCGCTTGTCGGCGAATTCACGGACGAATTCGCGCAGCCCCGACCCCAGCTCGGTGCCGTGCAGCAAGGTCTGCTTGAACATCGCCACCAGCTCGCGCGCACCGTTGACGCCCAGCCGCTCCCTCCAGCGGTCGAGCGCCAGGTCATAGGCCATGCCGCGCTGCAGATCCTCGACCAGGAGCTGTGTGCTTTGCCGGACCAGCGGCATTCCCCCGCCATCGGACTGCGCCACCGAGCGGAAGCACTGGTCGAGGCTGACGCCGCTTTCGAGCATCAGCAGCAGGACATCGAGGACGAAGGGCAACTCGGCCGCGACGAGGCGCTGGCGGACGGATGCGCGCCACCGCAGCCCGAATTTCGCGCCGACAAAGGTGAGGCCGCCCGCCACGAGGGGATACAGCCACGCCATGCCCGTCCAGCTTCCGGTGAACCAGAGGGCTGCGGCGACCACGCCCGCCACCAGCAGGGCCCCGCCCAGGCGAAGGCCGGCGAAGACCAGGATCGAGGACGGGTCGTAGTAACCGGCCGCGCGCAGATGCTCCGCGATCTCCTCCCGATCCTTCGCTCCTCCGATCAGGATACGCTCCAGGGGGCGCAGCCAGACGATCCCGGTCAACGACCCCGCCGGCTCCTGGCGATCGCCGATCGAGTTCAGCCGGCGCCTCAGCCGCACCTCTCCCAGCGTCCCTCGCAGCCCGAGCCCGATCAGGATCAGGCTGGAGCAGGCGGTGATCGCGATGGCCAGGGTCTCGAAGGAGTCGATCGGCATCGCCTAGAACTCCAGCCGCATGATGCGGCGCATGACCACGAGCCCGATGAATTGCAGCCCGAGCGCGATCGCGGCCAGACGCATTCCCTGATCCGTCTCGATGAAGAACATCAGGTAGTCCGGCTGGATCACGGCCATCATCCCGGCCGCGGCGAAGGGCATTCCACCGAGAACGATGGCGCCGAAGCGGATCTCGGCCGTCGCCGCCTTGAGCTCGCGTCCCACCCGCGCCCGGTCGCGCAGGATCTGGACCAGATTGGCGAGGACCGCCGACATCCGGCCGCCATAGCGGAAATTGGTCTCGACCGCCGTGGCCAGCATGTACAGCTCCGCCACGTCCAGCCGGGCCGCCAGCCAACGGATGCTATCGGGGATCGAGGCACCGTTGTTGATGCGCCGGATCAGCGGCCGGAGATAGCGCTGCATCGCCGGGCCAGTGTTCTCGGCCCCCTTGAACAGCGCCTGCTGCATCGAGTTGCCGGCGATCAGGAGCTGCCGCAGCGCGTCGAGGAGGAACGGCAGGCCTTCGATGAAGGCGTTCAGCCGCCGGGTCGCCAGCCGCCACATGGCGTAGACCCCGGCCAGCAGCAGGACGGCCGGCACGGCCAGCCCGACGACCGGATCGACCAGCCACGCCAGCCCGGCGCCGAGCGCCGCCAGCGCCACCCCGCCCATCAGCAGCAGATGCGGCGGCAGGGTCACGTCCGCCCGGGCCTGCCAGAGCTGGAACAGGCGCGGGCCGCCCGCCCCACCGGCAGGGGCCCAGGCCGCAGCGGCGCTGCCGCTATCCCCGGCCGGCAGCGCGCCGCGCAGCTCCTCCAGCCGCTCCGCCATCTCCTGCTGCCGCCGGCGCTGGACGCGGTTGGTGAAGAGGCTGAGCCCGGCCAGGACCAGCAGCAGCAGAACCCCGAGCAGGAGGAAGCCGAACCCGTTCATGCCAGCCCCCGCGCCGCGGCGCCGCGAAGGTCGGGCGCGCCGACCAGCCGGTGGCCGAAATAGGGGCGCGCCGACAGCGTCCTGAACTCGCCCAGCCCGCTCAACGGCGGCTGCTCCTCGAAGCCGAAGAGCTGGTTCAGGCTGTAGCTCTCGCCCTCCAGCCCGGTCAGCTCCGACACCGAGGTGACGCGCCGCTTGCCGTTGGCCATCCGGTTGACCTGGATCACGATCTGGATGCTGTTGGCGATGTAGCGCCGGAGGGTCTTCGGGTCGCCGCCGAGGCCGCCGAAGCCGAGCAGCATCTCCAGCCGTCCGAAGGCGTCGCGGCTGGAGTTGGCGTGCATCGTCGCCATCGACCCGTCATGGCCGGTGCTCATCGCCTGCAGCATCTCGACCGCCTCGGCGCCGCGCACCTCGCCCAGGATGATGCGGTCGGGCCGCATCCGCAGCGCGTTGCGCACCAGGTCGCGGGCATTGACCTCGCGGCTGCCGTCGAGATTGGCCGGCCGCGTCTCCAGCCGCACCACATGGCTCTGCCGCAGCTGCAGCTCGGCCGCGTCCTCGATGGTGATCAGCCGCTCCCTCTCCTCGATATAGCCGCTGAGCATGTTCAGCAGCGTGGTCTTGCCCGAGCCCGTGCCGCCGCAGATCAGGATGTTGAGGCGCGACCGCACGGCGGCGGAGAGGAAGCCCAGCATCTCCTGGCTCATCGAGCCGAGCCGGACATAGTCCTGCGCGCCCATCGCCTGGGTCCGGAACTTGCGGATCGACACCATCGGCCCGTCCAGCGCGATCGGCGGGATCACGACATTGACCCGCGACCCGTCCTGCAGCCGGGCGTCGACATAGGGCGTCGCCTCGTCGACGCGGCGGCCGATCGGGCTGACGATGCGCTGGATGATGTTCATCAGATGCGCGGTGTCGCGGAACCGCGCCGGCACCGCCGAGAGCTGCCCGCCGCGCTCGACGAAGATCCGGAACGGCCCGTTGACGATGATGTCGTCGATCGACGGGTCCTTCAGCAGCGGCTCCAGCGGCCCCAGCCCGACCACCTCGTTCTGCACCTCGGCGGCCAGCAGCGACCGCTCGGCCGCGTTCAGCGCCAGCCCTTCCTTCGCCGCGAAGCGGGTGATCGCCTGCTCGACCCCGTCCCGGATCATCGACGCCGGGGCCGTCTCCGCCGTGATGCCGAGGGCCTCCAGTTGCTCCAGCACCAGGTTGAAGATCGCGAACTTCGTCCGCTGGTAGCCGTCGGTCGTGCGCAGCTCGGCGGCGGCGAGATCCGCCTCCCCCGTGATCTTGACGCCGACTCCGTTGATCAGCCCGGCCATCGTCGCGTCCCCTTATGACGGCCGCAGGCGGCGGAACAGGCCGGCGCCGCGCGCGGCGGGACGGGCCGCCGCCGGGACCGCCGGAACAGCATCCCCCGCCGCCAGCCGCTCCAGCGCCCGGCTGTAGGCGGCGCGCGGCTGGTCGAGCACCAGCGGTCGACCGGTGTTCAGGGCGTTGACCAGCTCGACCCGCGCCGCCGGCAGCCGCACCGAGCGCTTGAGCCCCAGTGCGTCGCGCATCTGCTCCTCGCCGAGCGTGATGCCCGGCATGTGGTCCTCGACCACCAGGGTGATCCGGTCCAGGACCTGCGGATTCGGGGCGATCTGCACCAGCAGGTCGCGGCAGGCCTTGACCGCCGTGAACTTCTGCGGCGCCACGAGGTAGATCCTGGTCGCGGTCCGGGTGAACTCCGTCAGCAGCCCCGGATGCCGGATGCCGCCGACATTCAGCACCACCTCGCCGAACAGGGCGCGCAGCACCAGCAGCATCGAGGCGATCGCCTCCGGCGCGACGTCGTGCACCTCCTCGCCCGCCACCGCGAGCGGCAGCAGATGCAGCCCGGACGGCGCGTGATGGCCGAGCGCCGAGGACAGCAGCGTCCGGTCCAGCCGCGGCAGGTCCTGGATCGCATCCCGGATCGTGTAGGTCAGCGGCACGTTGAGCGCGGCGCCGGCCTCGCTCGATGGCAGGGCGCCGTCGACCAGCAGCCCCTCCCCCCGCGCCTTGGCCCGCAGGACCGCCAGGTTGACCGCGAACAGCCCTTCGCCGCCCGGCTGTCCGCTCATCACCAGGGTCAGCGCGCCGGCGCCGGCGGCGTCGCCGCGCGGCGCGCCGGTCAGATGGCGGGCGATCTGGCTGCGCAGCTCGTCCCCTTCGGTCCCGCGGTCGATCACATCGGCGGCGCCGGCGCGGATCGCCCGCAGCACCGACCGTGCGTCCCCCTCGTCGCCGAGCACGACCAGCAGCGCCTCGGGGTCGGCCCCGGCCAGATCGCGCATGGCCTCGCCCAGCAGCGTCCCGAAGCCGTCGACCGCGTCGGCATCGAGCAAGATCATGTCGGGCGCCGCCTTGCGGCACAGCTCCAGCAGCGACGCGGTCTCCGGCACGGAGCGGATGATCGCGGCCACGCCTTCCAGCGGGCCGATGAGCCGGGCGGCGAGGGCGGTGTCGGAGGTGGCGACGATCAGCCGGAACATCGCTGCTACCGCATCAATCCGTAGGGGGCGAGCTGGTCCTGCACCTGGTCCACGTTCAGGATCATGTCTCCGACCGAGGGGTTGTATTTGCGCGTGTCGACGCCCGGCAGCGGCGGGACCTGGCTCGGCGCCAGCGGCCGGACCAGCCGCGGCGTGGCGACGATGACCAGCTCCTGCCGCTCCTGCTGGTTGTTGGTGGTCTTGAACAGGGCGCCGATGATCGGGATGTCGCCGAGCCAGGGGAACTTGCTCTCGTTCACCGTGCTGTTGCTGTACATCAGCCCGGCGAGCACGAAGCTCTGGCCGCTGCCGAGCTCGACCGTGGTCGAGGTCGAGCGGCGGCGGAAGGCCGGGACGTTGAAGCCCTGGATGGTCAGCGCGTTGGCATAGTCCAGCTCGCTGACCTCGGGCGCCACCTTGAGCACGATGCGCTTGTCCGACAGCACCACCGGCGCGATGCTCAGCCGGACGCCGTATTCGTGATACTCGATGGTGGTGGTGCCGATCGAGGCCCCGCCCTGCGGCACCGGGATCGGGATCTCGCCGCCGGCGAGGAAGCTCGCCTCCTCGCCGGAGCGGACCAGCAGCGTCGGCTGGGCCAGCAACTGGGTCAGCCCGGCCTGCGACAGGGCGCTGAGAACACCGAAGATGCCGTTGCGCGAATCGCCGAGGAACAGGTTGAACGCGTTCGCAAGGGGGGCAGAGGCTTCGAGCGTCAGCCTCGGGTTGAACTCGAAGCTCTGCAGCGAGTTCGGGCCGACCAGCGCCCCTTGGAAATCGCTGCCGCCCAGCGCCGCGAAGTTGAAACCGAGAGCCCGCAGCGTCGTCGCCGACACCGCCGCGAACTGGATGTCGACCGCCACCATCTGGTTGCCGGTGACCCGGGTCAGGTCGACGACGTTGCCGCCGCCATAGGCGCGGGCGATGCCCGAGGCCCGGGCGTGGGAGTCGAGGTCCGGCACCGTGCCGGACAGCACCAGGTTGTCGCCGTCCCGGCTCACCCGCACCCCCTGCAGCCCCGGCTGGCCGCGGATCTGCCGCGCCGGGTCGCCGCGGTCGGGGATGGTCGGCAGGGCGACCGCCGGGGTGCCGCCGACGGTGACGTCGTAGGAGATCCCCCGGTCCGACTGGGCGGTGAAGACGGCCAGCGTGGTCTGGCCGGACTGCAGCCCGGTGATCTGCAGCTGGTCCTCGTTCAACGCGGTCGCGTCGATGATGCCGCCCTGGCCGACGACGATGCGGGTGATCGGGGCCGGAAGGTTGAGCACGCGCTGGGCGCCGACGCCGAGCCGCAGCTCCTCCGCCCCCGCGACCTGGCTCACGAGGACGAGAACCGCGACGAACAGCATACGCACCACAACTCTCATCGCCGCTCTCCGGACGTCTTGGGGTAGATCAGCTGGGTCTTGTCGCCGACGATCAGCTCGATCGGCTTCTTCTGCGGCGGCGCGGGGGCCGCCGCCGGCGGCGCCGGGCCGCGGATGTCGGAGAGCTTGGCGGTGTTGTCGCCGATCAGCTGCAGGTCGTCGGCGCCGCGCAGGGACAGGTAGAAGGAGCCGAGGCTGCGGGCCAGGGCGAATTGGGCGATCTGCTCCGGCGTCATGGCCAGGCTGATGGTCCGCGACGGCTCGCCGCGACGCCCGCCGGAACCGGCGGCGGGCTCGGCCGCATTCTGGCCGGCGGCCTGGGCCAGGGCCGGATCGCCCAGGGTGGAGCCGACGGTGAGCACGAGCACGTCCTGCAGCACCGTGCGCGCCTCGCTGAGATTGCCTTCCGGCTGCTCCAGCCCGTTCTGATTGTTCAGGACGTTCTCGGGCAGCACCAGCTGGATGTCGACCTTGTCGCCGGGCCGGACGAACTGGCTGACCGCGATCTCGTCATTGGTCAGGATGCTGATGGCGCGATAGCCGGCAGGAACCAGCGCGGCGAGACCTGCCCTGGCCGGATCCGCGGAGATCGTGGAATCGAGCAGCAACTGCTGCGGCATGATATCGGCCGTCGCCACCTTGCCGACGACATCGCCGACCGCCGTGCGGGCCCCCTGGGGCACGGCCCCGGCGATCGAGGTGGTGGCCACATCCTCCCGGGTGATCTCCTGGCCCCGGGCGATGAACCGGGCCGCCGTCATGACGCCGAACACCTTCACGTCGACGGGCGCGGGCTGACTCGTCGGGGTCGGCGCAGGAACCACGCTCACCGGCACGGAACTCTTATAGACGCCATAAGCAATCAGCGACACCGCTCCAAGCCCGCCGAGGACCAGATAAGCTCGTGTCAGCGCATTCGTGTTCATCGGCGATGGGCTTCAATGGAGATATCAAAACCACGGACCGTCCAGGCGAGAACGGCATTTTTCGAACCTACCCGCCTACCGCCTCAGAACTCCAGAATATTTGTTCATTTCCTGCATTCCTTAAAAGGTTAGCTAAACTAGCATTAATAACCGACTATGTAACACAGATCGGACGGCGGAACAAGCTTTATTCGGCTTCCACAAAACAACGACAAATCTTACTAGAAATCGCGAAGCAGAAAAACCTGCATAATATGTTATGCATGGGAAAGGATCTTCGATATCTCGGAGTGCATTCCTATATAGCCGACCGAGAGTTGCAAACTATATCGAAATATATGGAATATTTATTTATGTCCATTTTTTTATCTAACCTCGTTTCAAGAAAACCTCCGGCCGTGTCATGGTGGCCACGACCATTGGTTGTAGACCTTGGGCGATCCTGCCTCCCGTGAATCCTTAAGTACTCCTTAAGCACCCATCCGATCCGCCCCGCCATCCTGTTCATCCGTCATGAGCCGACCGCCCGCCTTCGCGCGCCCCAGCCGGCAGGCGGTCCTGGCGACTGCCACCGGCCGGGTCGATTGCCGGTTGCCAAACGCCCTCGCGCCACTAATCTGCAAACGATTGCAGCGGACATCAGAAGCCGTTCGTCGAGACCACAGGAGGAACCATGTCCGGGAGACACCTGACCGCTCTCGCCGCCCTCGCCCTCACCGCGGCGGCATCTCCGGCCGCCTTCGGCGCCGAGATCACCTTCGCCTGCGGCTCGACCGGCATCCAGTCCAGGCTGTGCGACGAGGCCGCCAAGGCCTGGTCGGCCAAGACCGGCAACACGGTCAAGGTCGTCGCCGCCCCGCAATCGACCTCGGAGCAGCTGGCCCTCTACCAGCAGTTCCTCACCGGCAAGTCGAGCGACATCGACGTGTTCCAGGTCGACGTGATCTGGCCCGGCATCCTGGGCAGCCACTTCGTCGACCTGAAGCAGTATGTGGACCAGGCCACGATCGACCAGCATTTCCCGAACATCGTCCAGGGGCTGACCCGTGACGGCCAGCTGCTGGCCCTGCCCTGGTATACGGATGCCGGGCTGCTGTACTATCGCCAGGATCTCCTGGACAAATACAAGCTCGAGGTGCCCGAGACCTGGAGTCAGCTGACCGAGACCGCCAAGACCATCCAGGACGGCGAACGGCAGGCCGGCAACGACCGCTTCTTCGGCTTCGTCTTCCAGGGCAGGGCCTATGAGGGGCTGACCTGCGATGCGCTGGAATGGATCGTCAGCTTCGGCGGCGGCACCGTCGTCGGCCCCGACGGCAAGATCACGGTCGACAACCCGCAGGCGGCCAAGGCGCTGGACACGGCCGCCTCCTGGGTCGGCACCATCGCCCCCGACGGCGTGCTGAACTATATCGAGGAGGACGCCCGCGGCGTGTTCCAGTCCGGCAACGCCGCCTTCATGCGCAACTGGCCCTACGCCGCAAGCCTGGCGGAATCGGCGGACAGCCCGGTCAAGGGCAAGGTCGGATACGCACCGCTGCCGAAGGGCGACGGCGAAGACGCCCGCCACGCCGCGACGCTCGGCGGCTGGCAGATCGCGGTCTCGAAATACTCCGAGAATCCCAAGGAGGCGGCGGCCTTCGCCCTCTACCTGACCTCCAGGGACGAGCAGAAGCGCCGGGCGATGGAAGGCGGCTACCAGCCGACCATTCCGGCGCTGTACGAGGACGCCGAGCTGCTGGAGAAGCGGCCCTTCTTCAAGACGACGCGCCAGATCCTGGAGAGCGCCGTGGCCCGGCCGTCGGCGGTGACGGGCGAGCGCTACAGCGAGGTCTCGTCGCTGTTCTGGAACGCGGTCCACAACACCCTGTCGAAGCAGGGCGACGGCGCCGCCAACCTGGCACAGTTGCAGAAGGACCTGAACCGGCTCAGCCGCGGCGGCCGCTGGTGAGCCTCACGGGATAACGGAAGGAAGACGGAATGTCGGTCAAGGTCATCCAGGTCGGCCTCGGCGGCTGGGGCATGAACTGGGCCCACACCATCCTGCCGCAGGTCAAGGCGGTCGATGTGGTCGGCTTCGTCGATGCCAGCCCGGAGGCGCTGAAGCGGGCCGAGGAGACGCTGGGCCTGGCCGAGGACAGGTGCTTCCCCAGCCTCGACGCCGCCATCGCCGCGGTCGAGGCCGAGGCGGTGCTGGCGGTGCTGCCGACCGCCGGGCACAAGAGCGTCAGCGAGGCGGCGCTCAAGGCCGGCAAGCACGTGCTGGTCGAGAAGCCCTTCACCTCGACGCTGGAGGAGGCGCAGGAACTGATCGACCTGGCCGAGCGGGTCGACCGGATCCTGATGGTCAGCCAGAACTATCGGTACATGTCGGCGGTGCGGACGGTGGCCGACCTGGTGCGCGACGGCACCTACGGCCGGCCGCTGTCGGCGCTGATCGACTTCCGGCAGAACTGGAAGGTGACCGGGCACCGCTACCACGACATCCCCGGCCCGCTGCTGCTGGACATGGCGATCCACCATTTCGACCTGATGCGCATGATCTTCGGCGAGAACGTGCAGCGGGTCGCCTGCCGCAGCTGGAACACGCCGGACAGCCCGTTCAAGGACCATGCGGCGGCGCATGCGCTGCTGGCGCTCGAGAGCGGGCTGATGGTGTCCTACAACGGATCCTGGGTGTCGCGCGGCACGCCGACCACCTGGACCGGGGAATGGGCAGTCGAATGCGAGGACGGGCAGCTGGTGTGGCAGGCCCGCGGCATGGGCGGCGAGATCGCCGACAAGCTGGCGCTGCGCAAGCCGGACGGGTCGGTCCGGGACCTGCCGATGAAGCCGCTGGCGCTGATCGACCGGGCCGGCACGCTGAACGCCTTCGCCGCCGCTGTCCGCGGCCAGCCGCCGCGCTACTTCACCTCGGGCGAGGACAACATCCACTCCCTCGCCACCAGCTTCGCCTGCATGCGGTCGGGCGCCCAGGACGGCACATGGGTGTCGCTGTCCGAAATTCTCCCCTGACCGTTTCAATCCGGAGACAAGCGACATGGCCCTTCCCCGCCTGCTGGTCTGGAACGAGTACCGGCACGAGCTGCAGAACCCCGAGGTCTCGGCCCTCTATCCCGACGGCATCCACGAGGCCATCGCCGATCCGCTGCGCCAGCGCGGCTTCCCGGTCGCGACCGCGACGCTGGACCAGCCCGAGCACGGGCTGACCGACGAGGTGCTGAACGGCGCCGACGTGCTGCTGTGGTGGGGCCACAAGGCCCATGAGGACGTGTCGGACGCCGTGGTCGAGCGCGTCCGCCGCCACGTCATGGGCGGACTCGGCCTGATCGTGCTGCATTCCGGCCACTACTCGAAGATCTTCCGCCGGCTGATGGGCACCAGCTGCAGCGTCAACTGGCGGGTACACGGCAAGGACGGCGAGACCGAGCGGATCTGGGTGACCGCCCCGGCCCATCCGATCGCCGCTGGGCTCGACCGCTACATCGAGATCCCGCAGGAGGAGATGTATGGCGAATTCTTCGACGTGCCGGAGCCGGACGAGCTGGTCTTCGTCAGCTGGTTCAAGGGCGGCGAGGTGTTCCGCAGCGGCCTGACCTATCGCCGCGGCTACGGCCGGATCTTCTACTTCCGCCCGGGGCACGAGACCTTCCCGAGCTACCACAACGCCGAGGTGCAGACGGTGATCGCCAATGCCGCGTCCTGGGCCGCCCAGCCCGGGGTGAGGCGCACGCCGCCGGACAACATGCGGCGGGACCCGATCGAGGCGATCGGCTAGCCGCCGCGCATAAAATGTATCCAATCTGACCCGGCGATTGCATTCAATCCGGGCAGACCGGACCGGGATCGCCGGTGCCGACAGCCCGCCGGCGATCCTGGCCCGCTGCTTGCGTGTGCGCTGCCCGACGACAATCGGGAGCCGGCAGCGACATGCGACACTTCATCCTCAAGGCGGCCGTGGCGGCCATGCTCGCCGTCACGGCCTGCGGCGGCGCCCAGGCGCAGGGCACCCTGCGCATCGGCATGACCGCGTCCGACATCCCGCTGACCACCGGCCAGACGGACAATGGCGGCGAGGGCATGCGCTTCATGGGCTATACGGTCTATGACGCGCTGATCAACTGGGACCTGTCGAGCGCGACCGGACCGTCCGAGCTGACCCCCGGGCTCGCCACCTCCTGGGGGCTGGACCCCGGCGATCCGACCAGGACCAAGTGGCTGTTCAAGCTGCGCCAGGGCGTCAAGTTCCACGATGGCTCCGACTTCACCGCCGACGCGGTGGTGTGGAACCTCGACAAGCTCCTGAAGACCGACAGCCCGCAATACGACCAGCGCCAGTCGGCTCAAGGCAAGTCGCGCATCCCGTCGGTCGCGTCGTACCGCGTGGTCGATCCTCTGACCGTCGAGATCGTCACCAAGGCGCCGGACGCCACCCTGCCCTACCAGCTGGCCTGGATCATGATGTCCTCGCCCGCCCAATGGGAGAAGGTCGGGCGCAGCTGGGAGGCCTTCGCCAGGACCCCGTCCGGCACCGGCCCGTGGAAGCTCGTGGCCTTCATGCCGCGTGAGCGGGCCGAGCTGGTGCCGAACCCGGACTATTGGGACGAGGCCCGGGTGCCGAAGCTCGACAAGCTGGTGCTGCTGCCCCTGCCCGAAGCCAACGCCCGGGTCGCCGCACTGCGCTCCGGCCAGGTCGACTGGATCGAGGCGCCGGCGCCGGACGCGGTCGACTCGCTGAAGGCCGCCGGCTTCCAGATCGTCACCAACGCCTATCCGCACAACTGGACCTGGCACCTGTCACGGGCCGAGGGCTCGCCCTGGAACGACATCCGCATCCGCAAGGCGGCCAATCTGGCGATCGACCGCGACGGCATGACGGAGATGCTGTCCGGTCTGATGATCCCGGCCCAGGGTTTCCTGCCGCCGGGCCATCCCTGGTTCGGTCATCCGAGCTTCGAGCTGAAATATGATCCCGAGGCGGCCAAGGCGCTGATGGCCGAGGCCGGCTACGGCCCAGACCATCCGCTCAAGACCAAGATCCTGATCTCCTCCTCCGGCTCCGGCCAGATGCAGCCGCTGCCGATGAACGAGTTCATCCAGCAGAACCTCGCCGAGATCGGCATCCAGGTCGAGTTCGAGGTGGTGGAGTGGAACCAGCTGATCAACATCTGGCGGGCCGGCGCGAAGGACCCCAGCGCCCGCGGCGCCACCGGCATGAACTACTCCTATTTCATCCAGGACCCCTTCACCGGCTTCATCCGGCACCTGCAGTGCAACCTGGCGGCGCCGGCCGGCACCAACTGGGGCGCCTATTGCGATCCGGAGATGGACGCGCTGTTCGACCAGGTGCGCCAGACCTTCGACCCGGCGGAACAGGCCAAGGTGCTGCAGAAGATCCACGAGAAATACGTGAACGACGCCCTGTTCCTGATGGTGGCGCATGACGTCAACGCCCGGGCCATGAGCGGCAAGGTGAAGGGCTTCGTCCAGGCCCAGAACTGGTTCCAGGACTTCTCCCCGATCACCGTGGAACCCTGACGCCGGCGGGAACCGAGCGATGCTCCTCTACGTCCTGCGACGTCTGCTCTACGTCCTGCCGGTGGCGCTCGGCGTCAGCCTGGTGTGCTTCCTGCTGGTCCATCTGGCGCCGGGCGACCCGCTGACCGCGGTGATGCCGATCGACGCCACGGCCGAGCAGCAGGCCGAGATGCGGGCGGCCTACGGCTTCGACCGGCCGCTGCCGGTGCAGTACGGGTTGTGGCTGTGGAAGGTGGCGCAGGGCGATCTCGGCCGGTCGATCGCCACCGGCCGGCCGGTGGCATCGGAGGTCGGGCGGGCGGTGGGGAACTCCCTGATCCTCGCCGCCGCCGCCACGCTGATCGGCTTCACCTTCGGCACCTTCTTCGGCTTCGTCGCCGGCTATTTCCGCGGCAGCCCGCTGGACAAGGCGGCCTCCGCCCTCTCCGTCCTCGGGGTCAGCGTGCCGCATTACTGGCTCGGCATCGTGCTGGTGATCGTGTTCTCGGCCACGCTCGGCTGGCTGCCGCCGACCGGGGCCGGGCCGGACGGCTCGGGCAACTGGCGGCCCGATCTCGACCATCTCCGCTACCTGGTCCTGCCCGCCGTCACCATGTCGGTGATCCCGATGGGCATTATCGCCCGGACGGTGCGGGCGATGGTCGGCGATATCCTGAACCAGGAGTTCGTCCAGGCCCTGCGCGCCAAGGGGCTGGGCGAGCGCAGCGTGCTGGCCCATGTGGTGCGCAACGCCGCGCCGACCGCCCTGGCGGTGATGGGGCTGCAGCTCGGCTATCTGCTCGGCGGCTCGATCCTGATCGAGACGGTGTTCGCCTGGCCGGGCACCGGCTTCCTGCTCAACGCCGCGATCTTCCAGCGCGACCTGCCGCTGCTGCAGGGCACCATCCTGGTGCTGGCCCTGATCTTCGTGTTCCTCAACCTCCTGGTCGATGTGCTGCAGACCGCGCTCGACCCGCGCATCCAGCGGGGCTGACCGATGACGGCGATCGCCGAAACCATGAGCCCCGCGCGGCGCGGCTACTGGGCGAATGTCGGGCGGCGGCTGCTGCGCGATCCGGTCGCCATGATCGCGCTGGCCGTGATCGTCGCGATCGTCCTGGCGGCGGTGCTGGCGCCCTGGATCGCCCCGGCCGACCCGGTCAAGGGCACCATGGCCCGGCGGCTGAAGCCGGTGGGCTTCCCCGGCTATCCGCTGGGGGCGGACGAGCTGGGCCGCGACATGCTGACCCGGCTGATCTATGGCGGCCGGCTGTCGCTGTTCCTGGGGGTGACGCCGGTGCTGTTCGCCTTCGTCCTGGGATCCGGCATCGGCATCGCCGCCGGCTATGTCGGCGGCCGGATCAACACGCTGGTGATGCGCGTCATCGACGTGTTCTTCGCCTTCCCCTCGGTGCTGCTGGCGATCGCGCTGTCGGGCGCGCTCGGCGCCGGCATCCTGAACGCGATCGTGTCGCTGACCGTCGTCTTCGTGCCGCAGATCGCGCGGGTGGCCGAAAGCGTCACCACCCAGATCCGCAGCCGCGACTATGTCGAGGCGGCGCGCCTGTCCGGCGCCGGCCCGGTCACCATCATCCGGGTCCATGTCCTCGGCAACGTGCTGGGGCCGATCTTCGTCTACGCCACCAGCCTGATCAGCGTGTCGATGATCCTGTCCTCGGGGCTGTCCTTCCTCGGCCTCGGGGTCAAGCCGCCGGAGCCGGAATGGGGCCTGATGCTGAACACCCTGCGCACCGCGATCTATTCCCAGCCGCTGGTCGCGGCTTTGCCCGGGGCCATGATCTTCCTCACCTCGATCTCCTTCAACCTGTTCTCCGACGGGCTGCGCACGGCCATGGAGGTGAAGTCGTGAGCACGGATCCGCGCGACCGTGGCGGGTCGGGGACGCCACTGCTCTCCGTCCGCGGCCTGGTGAAGCATTTCGGCCGCAAGCCGGGCTTCCTGAGCAAGGGCGGCCCCGTGGTGCGCGCGGTCGACGGGATCGATTTCGACATCGCCAAGGGCGAGACGCTGGGCGTCGTCGGGGAGTCGGGCTGCGGCAAGTCGACCACGGCGCGGCTGATCATGCGGATCATCCGGCCCGACGCCGGCGCCATCCTGTTCGACGGCGAGGAGGTCGGGTCGGCGGCGCTGGGCGTCGCCGCCTTCCGCCGGCAGGCGCAGATGGTGTTCCAGGACAGCTACGCCTCGCTCAACCCGCGGCTGACCGCGCTCGACACCATTGCCTTCGGCCCCCGCATCCAGGGCGTGGGCGCCCGGGCGGCGCGTGCCCAGGCCCTGGACCTGCTGCACCGGGTCGGCATCGACCCGGCCCGTTTCGCCGGGCGCTACCCGCACGAGCTGTCCGGCGGCCAGCGGCAGCGCGTCAACATCGCCCGGGCGCTGGCGCTGAACCCCCGCCTGCTGATCCTCGACGAGGCGGTGTCGGCGCTCGACAAATCGGTCGAGGCGCAGGTGCTGAACCTGCTGCTCGACCTGAAGGACGAGTTCGGCCTGACCTACATGTTCATCTCGCACGACCTGCACACGGTCCGCCTGATCTGCGACCGGGTGATGGTGATGTATCTCGGCAAGGTCGCCGAGGTCGGCGCGGCGGAGGCGATCTTCGACGCGCCGCGCCACCCCTATACCGCGGCGCTGCTGGCCTCGATGCCGTCGATGGATCCGGACCGGCGCACCGAGGAGGCGCCGCTGTCCGGCGACCCGCCGAACCCCATCGACCCGCCACCCGGCTGCCGCTTCCACCCCCGCTGCCGCGCCGCCGCCGCCCCCTGCTCCCGGATCGAGCCGGAACTGCACGCAGTCGGCAGCGCGCATCGGGCGGCCTGCCACCTCGCCGATCCAGCCTCCGGCCATCCGCAAAGCGCCGCCGCATGACCGCAACGCCCATCGTCGACGTCAAGGACCTGACCGTGGATTTCGCCGCCGGCGGCGGAAACGTGCGGGCGGTCGCCGGGGTCGATCTCAGCCTGGCCCCGGGCGAGACCGTCGCCCTGCTCGGCGAGTCCGGCTCGGGCAAGAGCGTGACCCTGCGGACGCTGCTGCGTCTGCATCCGAAGACCGCGCGCATCGGCGGCACGGTCGCCGTGGACGGGCGCGACGTCCTCGCCCTGTCGGCGGCCGAGCTGTCCGCCTATCGCGGCCGCGTCGCCTCGATGGTGTTCCAGGACCCCGGCCTGGCCTTCGACCCGGTGTACCGGATCGGCGACCAGATCGCCGAGGCGGTGGTCCGGCACGAGCACGTCTCCCGCGCCGAGGGACGCCGCCGGGCGCTGGAGCTGTTCGAGCGCGTGCGCATCCCCTCGCCGGAGCGCCGGCTGGACAACTATCCGCACGAGATGTCGGGCGGCATGCGCCAGCGCGCCATGATCGCCCTGGCCCTGGCCTGCCGGCCCAAGGTGCTGCTGGCGGACGAGCCGACCACCGCGCTCGACGCCACGGTGCAGATCCAGGTCCTGCTGCTGCTGCGCGAGCTGCAGCGCGACTTCGGCCTCGCCATCCTCTTCGTCACCCACGACATCGGCGTGGCGGTCGAGGTCGCCGACCGGATCGCGGTGATGTATGCCGGCCGCATCGTCGAGACCGGGCCCTGCGCCGCGGTGATCCGCGAGGCGGCGCACCCCTACACCCGGGGCCTGCTGGCCACCCGGACCAATCATGCTTTGGCAAAGGGCGGGCGGCTGGACGCGATCCCGGGCGCCCCGCCGGACCTCAGCGCCCCGCCGCCGGGCTGCGCCTTCGGGCCGCGCTGCCAGCGCTTCGCCGACACCTGCGCCGCCGCGGAGCCCGCGCCGGTCGACCTGGCACCGGGACATTGGGCCCGCTGCGTGCGGCTCACCGCCTGAGCGGCAGCCCTATCTCTCCAGTAGCCGGGCCAGGCGGCGGACGGCGGCGGGAACCGGGCCGATGACCGGGACCGCGAAGCGCCGCTCCAGGGCGCCGGCGGCGCGGCCGAGCGGGCCGCCGCCGATCACCACCGCCTCGGCCCCGTCCCGCTCGATCGCCAGGACGACCGCATCGGCCAGGGCCTGTTCCAGCCGTTGCGGATCGGCGACCAGCGCGGCCGGGTCGCCGGGCGTCAGGCGGATGCCGGTGTAGAGCGGGCCCAACCCCAGGGCCCGGGCCTTGGCATCGATCGCGGCGGCGAGGCCCGGGGTCGTGGTCGCCACGCCGAAGCGGCGCCCGCCGGCCGCGGCCTCGAGCATCCCCGCCTCGCAGAGGCCGACCACCGGAACCGTCACGCTGCCGCGCAGCGTGTCCAGCCCGGGATCGCCGAACGCCGCCACGATCATCCCGGCCGCTCCGGCGGCCCGGGTGCCGATCGCGACGACCTGGTCCGCCGAGGCGGCGAGCGCGGCCTCGTCGAGGATCATCGGCACGCCGGACGCGGCGGTCGTGCCTTCGACCGCCATGCGATCGCCGGCCTCGGCCTGGGCGAGCGCCACCATCATCGCGGTGGTGGCGTGGCTGGTGTTGGGGTTGATCAGCAGGATGCGCGGCGCCGGGCCCCGCATCCCGCGGTCGTCAGCTGTCGATGGCGTCAGAACGGGATCTCGTCGTCGAGATCGTCCGCCATCGGGCCGCGGCCGCCGCCCGACGACCCGCCACCGGAGGAGCCGCCCCCGGACGATCCGCCACCCGAGGACCGGCCGCCGCCGCCATAGCCGCCACCACCGTAGCCGCCGCCCGAACCGCCCTCGTCCTCGAAGCCGCCACCCCCGCCGCCACCGCCGCCGCCCTCGCGGCCGTCGAGCATGGTCAGCTCACCCCGGAACGGGCGCAGCACCACCTCGGTGATGGTGCGCTCAGCGCCGCTCTGGTCGTTGAATTTCCGGGTCTCGAGCTGGCCTTCGATATAGACCTTCGAGCCCTTCTTCAGGAACCGCTCGACCACCCCGACCAGCGCGTCGTTGAACACCGCGACGCGATGCCATTCGGTGCGCTCCTTGCGCTCGCCGGTGTTGCGGTCCTTCCAGTTCTCCGACGTCGCGACCGAGAAATTCGCCACGCGCCCGCCGTTCTGGAAGGACCGGATCTCCGGATCGCGGCCGAGATTGCCGATGAGAATGACCTTGTTGACGCTGCCAGCCATGATCCAGACCTCACGCTATACCAATCAGGGGCGGACCCTAGACGGATGGTCCGCCGATTCCAATCACGTTCGAGCCCCCGCCAGGCTCATTCCTTGCGGCGCGGCCGCGGCGCGCGTCCGGGCTTGCGCAGTGCCGCCAGCCAGGCGCCGACCGCCGCCGCCAGATCCCGGGTCGGCAGCACCAGCGCCGGCACCTTGGTGTCGTGGATGTTGCGCAGCACCGACTGGGCGCCGCGGATCTCCAGCGCATAGAGATTGCCGGTGATCGGCTCTCCGCCCTCCCCGGCCTCGCCCAGGCGCCCGGCCACCCGGGCCGTCCAGGCGGCATCGCCGCGCAGGTCGGTTTCGAGGAAGTCGGCCAGGATCGGCGCCGCGGTGCCGGGCACGACGCGGGGCCGGCCTGTAGCGTCGCGGGTGACCTCGATCGTGCTCTGCTTCCGTTTCATCCCGGCCTCTCAGTTCGGGAACGCGGTGTTGACCGCATCCTGGCCGCGGCGCCGGATCGTGCCGATCCTGATCTCGAACGGCCGGCCGCGATCGTCGCGGCAATAGCCGTCGCCCTGGCTCCCCCCGTCCGGTGCGGCCCCGTTCGGTGCAGAGGGCCCGAGCACGCCCCAGGCCGGATGCTCGCCGGTCTGGTTGCGCCAGGCGTAGAGAATCGAGCGCAGGACCGCCTCGGCCGAGCAGTCGTCGGGATAGAAGGTCGACCGCTTGCGCCGGCCGTTGCTGAAGATCACGGTCGCGTCATAGACCTCGTCGCCGCGATGGGCGGTTTCCTCCACCCGGTCGACCGTGCCGGTCGGCAGCCCGGCGGCGCGCGAATGGAACCCTTTCGGGTCTCCGCTGCGCCCGATCTCGCCGCAGAAGATGTGGCTGAGATTGACCTGGGGGTCGCTGCGGCTCCACAGCCGCTTGCCGGGGTCGCCGCAGTCCA
Source organism: Inquilinus sp. NPDC058860 (assembly GCF_042743185.1). Classification (NCBI taxonomy): domain Bacteria; kingdom Pseudomonadati; phylum Pseudomonadota; class Alphaproteobacteria; order Rhodospirillales; family Rhodospirillaceae; genus Inquilinus; species Inquilinus sp. NPDC058860. Next base: position 93,516 of record NZ_JBHYMS010000007.1, read on the forward strand.
GCGTCGCGGCCATCGAGTCGCCGGCCCACGACAGCAGCAGAAGCACAACCCAGCAGACCCGACGGATCATGGAATCTCGCACCGAAGGCCTCGGGATTCTGCCCCTGGAAGGCTGTGGACAGGCATCCTATCCCGCTTTCCGCTTGACCGCAACGTTCCCGATATGTTCGAGTTCCGCCGTCGGACTCGCTGCGGTCCGGAGCGCGGCCGCAGCCTCTGCAGCGATCCGACAGCCGGGCCGGAGTCGCTTTCGGGCTTCGCCCGCCCCATATTGCACGTCGGCGTGCCCGGACTCCGGGGACGCCCTTCCCGCATGAGTGATCTGGCGATGCACAAGTCCATCAGCGTCCGCGGCGCGCGCGAGCACAATCTGAAGAATGTCGATGTCGATCTGCCGCGCGACCAGCTGATCGTGATCACCGGCCTCAGCGGCTCCGGCAAGTCCTCCCTCGCCTTCGACACCATCTATGCCGAGGGCCAGCGCCGCTACGTCGAGAGCCTGTCGGCCTATGCCCGCCAGTTCCTCGAGCTGATGCAGAAGCCGGACGTCGATTCGATCGAAGGCCTGTCGCCGGCGATCTCGATCGAGCAGAAGACGACCAGCCGCAACCCGCGGTCGACCGTCGGCACGGTGACCGAGATCTACGACTACATGCGGCTGCTGTTCGCCCGCATCGGCGTGCCCTATTCCCCGGCCACCGGCCTGCCGATCGAGAGCCAGACGGTCAGCCAGATGGTCGACCGGGTGATGGCGATGGGCGACGGCACCCGCCTGTACCTGCTGGCCCCGATCGTGCGCGGCCGCAAGGGCGAGTACAGGAAGGAGCTGCAGGAGCTGCGGGCCCGCGGCTTCCAGCGGGTCAAGGTCGACGGCACCCTGTACGAGATCGAGGACGTGCCGGCGCTGAACAAGAAGCTGAAGCACGACATCGAGGTGGTGGTCGACCGGCTGGTGGTGCGTGACGACCTGGGCAACCGCCTGGCCGATTCGATCGAGACCGCGCTGGGCCTGGCCGAGGGCCTGGCCATCGCCGAGAACGCCGACAGCGGCGACCGCACGCTGTTCTCGTCGAAATTCGCCTGCCCGGTCTCCGGCTTCACCATCCCGGAGATCGAGCCGCGGCTGTTCTCCTTCAACAGCCCGCACGGCGCCTGCCCGGCCTGCGACGGCCTGGGCGCCAAGCTGGTGTTCGACCCGGAGCTGGTGGTGCCGGACGAGGGCCGGACCCTGGCCAAGGGCGCGGTGGCGCCGTGGGAGGGGTCGTCCTCGAAATACTACCATCAGACGCTGGAGGCGATCGCCGCCCATTACGGCGTCAGCACCACCACGCCCTGGCGCGACCTGCCGGAGGCGGTGCGCAACACCATCCTGTACGGCTCCGGCAAGGACTCGATCACCTTCCGCTACGACGACGGGCTGCGCACCTACAAGACCGAGAAGCCCTTCGAAGGGCTGATCCCGAACATGGAGCGGCGCTACCGCGAGACCGACAGCGCCTGGACGCGGGAGGAGCTGGCCAAGTACCAGGGCACCCGGCCCTGCGAGACCTGCGGCGGCGCCCGGCTGAAGCCCGAGGCGCTGGCGGTGAAGATCGACGGGCTGCATGTCAGCCAGGTGGCGGAGAAGTCGATCGCCGAGGCCGGGCAGTGGTTCGCGGCGCTGAACGCCAAGCTGTCGGTCAAGGACCAGGAGATCGCCTACCGCATCCTGAAGGAGATCAACGAGCGGCTGACGTTTCTCAGCGCCGTCGGCCTCACCTATCTCACCCTCGCGCGCGGCTCGGGCTCGCTGTCGGGCGGCGAGAGCCAGCGCATCCGCCTGGCGTCGCAGATCGGTTCCGGCCTGACCGGCGTGCTCTACGTGCTGGACGAGCCGTCGATCGGCCTGCACCAGCGCGACAACGAGCGGCTGCTGGGCACGCTGAAGCGGCTGCGCGACCTCGGCAACACCGTGCTGGTGGTCGAGCATGACGAGGACGCGATCCGTGCCGCCGACTACCTGGTCGACATGGGGCCCGGCGCCGGCGTGCATGGCGGCGTGGTGGTGGCGCATGGCACGCCCGAGGAGGTGTTGCGGGCGCCCGACAGCATCACCGCGCAGTACCTGACCGGCGTCAAGCGCATCGAGGTGCCGGTGACTCGCCGCCCCGGCCACAAGGGCCAGGTGCTGAAGGTGGTCGGCGCCCGCGGCAACAACCTCAAAAATGTCACCATGGAGGTGCCGCTGGGCACCTTCACCTGCGTCACCGGCGTGTCCGGCGGCGGCAAGTCGACCCTGGTGATCGAGACCCTGTACAAGGCGCTGGCCCGGCAGCTGATGGGGGCGCATGAGCACCCGGGGCCGCACGATGCGATCGAGGGCATCCAGTTCCTCGACAAGATCATCGACATCGACCAGTCGCCGATCGGCCGCACGCCGCGGTCGAACCCGGCCACCTACACCGGCGCCTTCACCCCGATCCGCGACTGGTTCGCCGGGCTGCCGGAGGCGAAGGCCCGCGGCTACGGGCCCGGCCGCTTCTCCTTCAACGTCAAGGGCGGCCGTTGCGAGGCCTGCCAGGGCGACGGCGTCATCAAGATCGAGATGCACTTCCTGCCCGACGTCTACGTCCAGTGCGACGTCTGCAAGGGCCATCGCTACAACCGCGAGACGCTGGAGGTGCTGTACCGCGACAAATCGATCGCCGAGGTGCTGGAGATGACGGTCGAGGAAGGGGCGGAGTTCTTCCGCGCCGTGCCCTCGATCCGCGACAAGATGGAGACGCTGCACCGGGTCGGCCTCGACTACGTCAAGATCGGCCAGGCCGCGACCACGCTCTCGGGCGGCGAGGCGCAGCGGGTGAAGCTGGCAAAGGAGCTGTCGCGCCGGGCCACCGGCAAGACCGTCTACATCCTGGACGAGCCGACCACGGGCCTGCATTTCGACGATGTGCGCAAGCTCCTGGAGGTGCTGCACGAGCTGGTCGACCAGGGCAACACGGTGATCGTGATCGAGCACAATCTCGAGGTGATCAAGACCGCCGACTGGATCGTCGACCTGGGCCCCGAGGGCGGCGACGGCGGCGGCGAGATCATCGCCGCCGGCACGCCGGAGGATGTGGTGCGCGCCAAGCGCAGCTATACCGGCCAGTACCTGGCGCCCTATCTGCAGCAGGCCCGGCAGAAGCAGCGGGCGTAGGAGATTGCAGGGGATCGGTTCATGAAGGTGATTTACAGAATCACGTATCCGAATTGGAAAATCTATGTCGGCAAGGATTTGACCAACTCCATAACCTATTTCGGCAGTCCGAATCCGGAATTGCTCGAACGCGACTTTCCTCCGGAGGCACGCAAGACCTTCACGATAACGCGACAGATACTATGGGAGTCCGACACAGCCTCTGATTCCGTAGTCAGTGCTGAAGAAGTTCGCTTTATCCGTGAGTTGCATGCAAACGATCCGAAGGTTGGCTACAACCGATGGCCACGGTTCAGAGACGAGACAGATCGTCGTGATACCCAGAACTTTCGCGAGCGAGCCGGACCACTTCGCGCGGCGACGGCAGGCCGTATCCAAGGTGAATCCGCGGATCTGATCCGGGCCGGTCGCGACAACCGATGAGTGTCGTGATCGGGCCCTGTGAATGCCGTGGTCCCACTCAAAGCAGCGATGCGCGAATGTCATAGGGGCCGCGCGAGGGCATGATCCAGGACAACGGCTTCCCAGATCCAGCTCAGCCGGTTACGATGATCCAGATCGATCCCTTATGCCATCGCGCCGCAGCCTGGATCCCCGATCCGGCGCTCCGGCGCAGGAACGGGAGGCCGACATGAAGCTCCTTTCCCTTGCCGCCGCAGCGCTGCTGATCGCGTCACCTGCCCTCGCCTGCCCCTACAGTGCGCAGGCCGACGCCAAAGGCGGACAGAGCCAGATCCAGGCCGGCCAGACGCAGATCCCGCAGACGCCGGCGCCCGACAAGAAGGGCTAGACAGGCCCCATCCGGGGGCAGCGTCAGGCCAGGAACGGCCCGGGCAGCGCCAGGGCCTCGGCCAGCCCGTCGCCGAAGGTCGCGATCGGCTGGGCCAGGCGACCGGCCGGCGGCCGGTGCAGCATCCAGGCCCGCACCCGCGGCTGGAAGTCCGCGGCCTCGACCACCTCGACCGCGTCCCGCCAGCGGCTGTCGGCGAAGGCGGAGGGGGTGAGGATGCCGATGCCGAGGCCGCGGGCGACCAGCGACATCCGCAGATCGGCGCTCAGCGCCTCGATCGCCACCTGGAACGGCAGCCGCTCGGCCTCGAAGCGCTGCCGCAGATAGACGCGGAAGCCGCAGCCGCTCTCGTTCATGATCCAGGGAAAGCGCGACAGCTCCGGCAGGGTGGCCGGCTTCGGCACGCCGAGCGAGGGCGCCGCGACCAGCAGCACGCGCTGGACGCCGAGATCCTCGCCGACCACATCCTCCGGCGGGCTGACGCCCTCCGGCAAACACACCGCGGCCGCGTCCAGCTCGCTGCGCGCCACCTGGTCGACCAGCCGCACCGACCAGCCCGAAGTGACGCGGAGCGTCAGCTGCGGGAACTCGGCGCGCAGCCGGTCGAGCGGCACCGACAGCGCCGCCTCCGACAGATACGGCATGACGCCCAGCCGGAACTCGCCGCGCACCGCGCCCCCGGGCGCCACGGCGGCGCGCAGATCCTCCAGCGAGCGCAGCACCCGGCGGCCCTGCTCATAGGCCTCGCGCCCAGCAGCGGTGGGCTTCAGCGGCTTTGACTGGCGGTCCAGCAAGGCCGCGCCAAGCCGCTCCTCCAGATTCTGCACCCGCCGCGTCACGCCCGGCTGGGTCAGGTTCAGCCGCGCCGAGGCGCCGACAATCGACCCGGTCTCCACCACCGCGACGAAGGCTTCCAGGTCCGGGATGTTCATGCTGAGTTCGCATAATCTTTATAGAGACAATTGAATTGTAGCATCTTGCGAAGAACGAATAAATCTGCTGGCCGATATACCCATCCAGCAATCGAGCGGATCATGTCGGTCACCAGCGAGTCTTTGGCCCCGCCGCAGCCCGAAGCCGTGCTCACCCGCCCGCTGATCCTGCTGTTCGGCACCTCGGTCGGCGTCATCGTCACCAACCTGTTCGCGCCCCAGACCCTGGTCGGACTGATCGGCCCGTCGCTCGGACTGTCCGCCGCCGCGGCCGGGCTGGTGGCGATGGCGACGCTGCTGGGATACGCCGCCGGCCTGTTCCTGCTGGTGCCGCTGGCCGACCTGGCCGAGAACCGCCGGCTGATCCTGCGCATGCTGGCCGCCGCCTCCGCCTGCGCCGGACTGGCCGCGCTGGCGCCGACCGCGGCCACGCTGCTGCCGGTTCTGATGCTGCTGGGGGCCGCCTGCTCCGCCATCCAGATCCTGGTGCCGATCGCCGCCGCCATGGCGCCGCCGGAACAGCGCGGCCGCGTCATTGGCGACGTGATGGGCGGTCTGATGGTCGGCATCCTGCTGTCCCGCCCCCTCGCCAGCGCCATTGCCGGCAGCGGCGGCTGGCGCGGCTTCTACCTGGCCAGCGCCGCCGCCATGGCGCTGCTGACCCTGGTGCTGGCCGCCCGCCTGCCGCGGCGGCAGCCGTCCGCACAGACACGCTATCCGGCCCTGATTGCCTCGCTATGGCAGTTGCTGCGCCAGGAGCCGGTGCTGCGCGCCCGGGCGCTGACGGCGAGCCTGGTGATGGCGGCCTTCAGCCTGTTCTGGACGGCGGTAGCTCTTCGCCTGGCGCAGCCGCCCTTCGGCCTGGGCCAGGACGGAATCGCCCTGTTCGCCCTGGTCGGCGCCGGCGGTGCTGCGGTGACGCCGCTGGCCGGCCGGGCCGGCGACCGCGGCTGGACCCGGCCGGCGACCCTGGCCTCGCATCTCGCCGTGATCGGTGCCTTCGCCCTGGCCGCCTGGGCCGGCGCGGCGCCGCGGGACGGGATGCTCCTGCCGCTGGTGACGATGGGGCTGGCCGCCGTGGTGCTGGATATCGGCGTCACCGGCGACCAGACGCTGGGCCGCCGCGCCGTCAACCTGCTGCGGCCGGAGGCGCGCGGCCGACTGAACGGGCTGTTCGTCGGCCTGTTCTTCCTGGGCGGCGCAGTCGGATCGGCCGCCGCCGGCGCCGCCTGGGCGGCCGGGGGCTGGCCGCTGATCTGCCTGATCGGCGCCGGCTTCGGGGCAGCAGCCCTGGTGGCGGGGCGGCTCCACCGGTCGCGCTGAACCCCTATGCCGCTGGCAGGGCAGCGAGGCGCGGCACCGGCGATCCGGCGATCACCAGGGCCTGGATGACGAAGCCGATGACAGCGACGGTCAAGCAGGCGGCGGCGCCGTGGCCGTCGCCGACCAGCCCGCCGATCGCGGCGCCCAGCGGGCGCGCGCCGAAGGTGGCCATGGTGATGATCGCCGAGACCCGGCCCAGCATCGCCGGCGGGGTCACCGCCTGGCGCAGGGTGGTCGAGGCGATCACCCACAGCACCGGCCCGGCGCCGAACAGGAAGAAGGCAACGCCGGCGATCGGGGCGAAGGGCAGCCAGACGGTCAGCAGCATCAGGAGAGCCCCGGCGAGGCCGGAGAACGGGCCGACCAGCAGCATCGGCCCGAACGGGATCCGACGGGCGATCCGCGGCGCCGCCAAGGCCGCGAGCACCATGCCGATGCCGTAGACCGCCAGCGTGGCGCCGACCGACGAGGCGCCGAGGCCGAGATGGTCGACCGCATAGGGCACGTAGATCGCCTGCAGCACGAACCAGCCGAGGTTGAAGAACACCGCGGTCAGCAGCACCGGCCGCAGCAGCGGATGGGTGAGGACGAAGGCTGCGCCCTCGCGAAGGTCCTGCAGGGCGTGACGGCGCGGCGCCGCCGGCCTCTGCGGCTCGCGGATGCCGGCCAGCAGGATGGCGGCCAGGACCGACAGGGCAGCGGCGGCGGCGAAGGCCAGGCCGGCGCCGGTCCAGGCCACCAGCGCCCCGGCGACGGCCGGGCCGGCGGCGAAGGCGGCGCTGCGCGCCAGCTCGATCCGTCCGTTCGCGGCCGGCAACGCCGCCCGCGGCACCAGGTCCGGTACCAGAGACGGCGCCGCCACGCTGTAGGCCACGGTGCCGGCGGCGCCGAGAAAGCCGAGCGCCGCCAGCAGGCCGAGGCTGAGGCCGCCGGTTGCCAGGAGCAGCAGCACGGCCAGCAGCGACAAGGCCCGCAGCGCCTCCGCCGCCGCCATCATCCGGCGGCGCGACGACCGGTCGGCCAGGAGGCCGGCCGGCAGGGACAGCAGCAGGAAGGGTAGAGTCTGCACGGTCTGCAAGAGGCCGGTGCCGCCGGCCCCGGCGCCGAGGGCGAGCACGGCGACGATCGGCGCGGCGGCCAGGCCGATCTGCTCCGCCGACTGCGCAGCCAGGTTGGACCAGGCCAGGCGGCGAAACGATGCGGGAAGCGGAGCGGTGGCGGACATCGGAGGCTCGCGGATGGTGACGGGAGCGCGAGCATCCTCGCGCCGGCTCCGCCCCGCGCTCCGCTTGTTGCCGCCGAATTCGATCGCAAGCACCGCAAGAACCGGGTCGCCGCCGGACCTCGAATTTGAGAGCAAGGGCCGGAGTGTCGGCGGGAGCGCGGCCCGCCATCTTCGGCGGGACGATCGGCATCCCCATATCAGCGGGACCTGTCGATCCCACCGTCGAACAGGAGCGTATCATGGGTTTCATTCCCCCCGCCCCCGTCCCCACCCCGGTCTTCGCCAATGACGAGGCCCGCTGGGCCGCGGTGCTGCGCCGCGACCGCGCCGCCGACGGCGCCTTCGTCTTCGCCGTCCGCACCACCGGGGTCTATTGCCGGCCGAGCTGCGCCTCGCGCCATCCGCGGCGCGAGAACGCCAGCTTCCATGCCGACGGCGCCGCGGCCGAGCGCGCCGGCTTCCGCCCGTGCCGGCGCTGCAAGCCGAACGAGATGTCGCTGGCCGAGCGCCAGACCGCCCTGGTGGTCGCGGCCTGCCGCAAGATCGAGACGGCTGAGGAGATGCCGAGCCTGGACGAGCTGGCCGAGGCGGCGGGGCTGAGCCGGTTCCACTTCCACCGCATGTTCAAGTCGGTCACCGGCGTCACCCCTAAGGCCTATGCCGATGCCCATCGCGCCGACCGCATGCGCGACGAGTTGGAGCAGACCGAGACCGTCACCGAGGCGATCTACGGCGCCGGCTTCAACTCCAACGGCCGCTTCTACGCCGCGGCGCCGCAGCGGCTGGGCATGACCCCGACCGCGTTCCGCGACGGCGGCACCGGGGCGGAGATCCGCTTCGCCATCGGGCAATCCCATCTCGGCGCCATCCTGGTCGCCGCCACCGGCAAGGGCATCGTCGCCATCCAGTTCGGCGACGACCCGCAGGTTCTGCTGGAGGCGCTGCAGGACCGCTTCCCCAAGGCCCGGCTGGTCGGCGCCGACGCCGAGTTCGAGCAGCTGGTGGCCCGCGTGGTCGGCTTCGTCGAGGCGCCGTCGGCCGCCAATGGGGAGGTGATGCTGGACCTGCCGCTGGACATCCGCGGCACTGCCTTCCAGCAGCAGGTGTGGCAGGCGCTGCGCAGCATCCCGGCCGGCAGCACCGCCAGCTATGCCGAGATCGCCCAGCGGATCGGTCGGCCCAAGGCGGTGCGCGCGGTGGCCCAGGCCTGCGCCGCCAACGACCTGGCTGTCGCCATCCCCTGCCACCGCGTGGTCCGCTCCGACGGCGAGCTGTCCGGCTACCGCTGGGGCGTGGCCCGCAAGCGCGCCCTGCTGGAGCGCGAAGCGGGCTGAAGCACCCCGCCCGCGGAACCGTGCCTGCCCCCATCCGGTTGCCCCGACAGGGACCAAGAAAGGAGGCAGGCATGTCCTTCATCCTCAACAGCCCGGCCTTCGGCGACGGCGACCCGATCCCGCTCAAATATTCCCGGGACGGCGACAACGTCTCGCCGCCGCTCGAATGGCAGTATCCGCCGCCGACCACGCAGAGCTACGTCCTGGTGGTGGACGATCCGGACGCGCCCTCCGGCACCTTCCGCCACTGGGCCGTCTACAACATCATGGGCAGCCGCGACCGGCTGCCGGAAGGCGCCACGGCCGGCGCCAAGACCGAAAGCCTCGGCCATGGCGTCAACGATTTCGGCAACGCCCATTGGGACGGGCCGCAGCCGCCGCAGGGCCATGGCCGGCACCACTACCACTTCCGGCTGGCCGCGCTGGACGTGCCGGAGCTGAAGCTGCCCGCCAAGGCGAAGGTCGAGGACGTCTGGCGCGCCGCCCGGCCGCACATCGTCGGCGAGGCCGAGCTGGTCGGCACCTTCGAGCGCTGATCCGCGCCCTGTGCTGTGGCGCAAAACGCCCGAAGCCCGCCATTAACGCCGAAGGCCGACGCCCCGTCAGCCATCGTTCAACGAAGCCTAATTCCTCGCCCTCGCGCGCTCGCTGACGACCCAAGCTTCCTCGATCGCGTCACCATATTGCAGCGCCCAAGCACACAGAGCCTCGAACGGTTCGCGCAGCGAGTGCCCGAGCGGGGTTATGGCATATTCGACACCGATCGGCGCTGTCGGCAGCACGGTCCGTGTCACCAGACCGTTGCGTTCCAAGCGTTTCAGGGCATCGGCGAGCGCCTTATGCGTGATCCCGTCCAGCCGCCGCTTGATCTCGTTGAAGCGCGACGGCTTGGGACAGATCACCGTCAGGATCATGATCGTCCACTTGTCGGCGATCTTAGCCGCACCCGGGCCCGACGGGTGCGGCGCGCGAGTGCCACGGTCCCTGCCAGACGTCGAGCACCGGACGTATGCGCGCCATATCGGAGAGCACCCGATCTGACAGGAGCGCGAGGTCGGTATCATCCACCATATCTAGGCTACTCAAGGTGCGTTCTTGATATCAGATATACACCGTATATATGGGACGCCATCACTTAGTTGAAGGACTTGCGATGGCTCGGATGATGGACAAGGTGGCGCTCGTGGTTGGCGGCGCAAAGGGGATCGGCTTTGCTATTGCCGGGCGGCTGTCGGAGGAGGGAGCCACCGTCTTTCTCACCGGTCGAGCCGCCGATGAAGTTGAGGCAGCAGCCTCGAAGATCGGTGGCGGTGCGCGCGGTCTTGTTGCGGATGCAAGCTCGCCGGAGGATCTGACGCGTGTCGTGGCATCCGTGAAGGAAGCTTGCGGCCGCATCGACGCGTTGGTGCTGAATGCCGGCATGGCCGAGCCGGCGCTCCTGACCGACAAGACGCCGGACCATTTCGACCGTCTTTTCGCGGTCAATGTCCGCGGTCCGGTTTTCGGGCTGAAAGCGGCGCTCGGCGCCTTGGCCGATGGCAGCTCGGTCGTACTCGTCGGGTCGATCGCAGGGGCGGCCGGCTTTCCCTCCTATGGCACCTACGGCGCGACCAAGGCCGCGCTGCGCTCCTATGCCCGAACCTGGACGGCCGAGCTCGCACCGCGTGGCATCCGCGTGAATGTCGTCGCTCCAGGGCCGACGGACACCGAGATGATGGCAAGAGTTCCTGATGAGATGCGTGCGGCGGTGATCGCATCGGTTCCGCTTGGCCGTATGGCGCAGCCTGCCGAGGTGGCAGCGGCGACGCTCTTCCTGTTGAGCGCCGAGGCGAGCTTCATCGCCGGCGTCGAGCTTTGCGTCGACGGCGGCATGCGGCAGGTCTGAGGCTTCGCTACATCGGCAATTCAGCTAGCCGGCATCGGGAAGTGGCGGGCCATCCAGGCCTGCCACGCCGGCTCCTCCCGCGCAGCGACGGCCGCCGGCCGGTCGCCGAACAAGTAGAGCCGGATCGGCAGAAAGATCTGCCCGCCCATCGGCAGGGCGAAGAGATGGGCGATGCCGGGCGCCGGCGCGTCGAGCCGGAGCAGCAGCTCCGGGTGGTCGTCTGGGCCGACGCGTTCGACCTGCCCGGCCAAAGCCGGTGCGCCGGCCGCCGATTGCACCCGCTGGCCCGGCCCGGCACCGGCGATGCCGAGCTGCTCGGTCAGGGCAACCCAAGCTTCCCTGGCCGTCGGCTCCGATCCCACGCCCATCAGCTGGACGTTCACGCCGTGCTGGCCGCGGAAATGGGCAAGATACAGGCGCAGGATGCGGAAGAAGGCCCGCCAGCCGTGCTCGTGCCCTTCGAACTGGGCATCCCAATCGTCAGTCTCGGCGAACCAGGCATGCACCACCCGGACGATGCAGGTGCCGCCGGCCTTGGCCTCGACGGTCCATTCGGTGGCGATGGTCGGGCTGCCGGGCCCCATGTCGTTGCTGTCGGCGGCGAAGCGGCGCGGCGGGTCCCAGGCGGTGATGGTCGCGAGCGACTCCATCCCCGGGCCGAAATTGGCGGTGACGGCACCGCCCACCCGCTCCTCCACCCGGGTCGGCACGAACCAGGAGGTGATGCCGGGCCCGGTGGCGATCGCCTGCCACACCTCCTCCGGCGTGCCGGGCACCTCGACCTCGGCCTCGACGAAGCGGCGGCCGGTCTCGTCCTTCTTCACGGGCATGGCTATCCCCCTTCCTGATCCGGATAATTCTCCTGGGTCCAGCGGCGCAGCTCGGCCTCGAACCGGGTGGCGGTGTCGGCGGCCCGGTCGCCGTAGAAGAACACGCTCGCCGCCACCCGGGCCCGGCTCTGCCAGCCATGGATGCCGATCAGGGCGATGCCGGGCCCCGGCTGGTCCAGCGCCACGGTCACCTCGCGAGACTTGGCGTCCTGCTGCACCCGCTCCACCGTCCCGGCCATTGCCGGGACGCCGGCCGGCGTAGTCCACCGCTCGCCGACATTCACGCCGGCGAAGCCGAGCCGGCCAGCCAGGTCGGTCCAGGCGGCGAGGTCGGGGCCCGGATGCATGGCCATGGCCCTCGCCGCCGCGGCCGGCATGCCGGCGAACCGCTTCAGATAGAGCTGCAGGATGACGAAGAAGCCCGGCCAGCCGGATTCGAAGCCCTCCAGCTCGTCGTCCCAGCTGCCGTCGGTGGTGAACAGGGTGTGGACCAGCCGCAGCACGCAGGTGTCGCCGGACCGGCTGGTGATGACGCATTCCGTCGCCACCGGCGGCGCCTGGCCGCTCCAGCCGCTCTCCTCATAGGCGAAGCGGAAGGGCGGCTCCCAGGCCGTGACGGTGCCGGCGGAGGTCATGCCCTCGCCGAACTCGAAGCGGATGGCGCCGCCGACCCGCTCCTCGACCTGGGTGGCGGTGAACCAGGCGCTGAGGCCGGGGCCGGTGGCGATCGCCTGCCACACCTGCTCCGGCGTTCCCGGCAGCAGCACGTCGAGTTCGACCCAGCGCCGGGTCGCGTCGCTCTTCACTGGCATGTCTGCTCCTTTCCCGGCTGGTCGGCGGGCTTGGGATAGGCCATCAGGACCAGGCGGTGGTCCCGCCCTCCCGGCGCCGACGTGTTGTGGTAGCGCGCCGCCAGGGCGGCGATCGACGCCGTCAGCTCCTGGGTGAAGGCGGCCCGGTCGGCCGGCGACGCGAAGCGGATCTCGGTGTCGATCGACAGGGTGGCCAGCCGCTTCTCGGCGCGGATGGCGGCGCGCCACAGGCCGGAGACCTCGCGCATGATGCGGGCGGCCAGCGCGATCAGATAGCTGGCCGACAGCCGGTCGGAGGCGCGCCCGGGATCGGCGGCGACCGGCCCCAGCGCCTGGGGCGAAACGATGTAGGAGATGGCGGTGGCCACGTAGAGCCGCTCGGTCAAGCCGCCCCAGCGCCGCGTCTCCGCCTCGCGGACCAGCCGATGCGCCTCCAGCGCGCGCAGATGGTAGTTCACCTTCTGCCGCGGGATTCCGAGCCGGGTCGCCAACCCGGCGGCCGAGGCCGGCTCGGCCAGCTCCGCCAGCAGGCGGCTGCGGACCGGCTCGAGCGCGGCCATCGCGGCCGCCGGATCGTCAATGACATCCACGTCCAGCATTCACCCATTCCAGCCTTGACAAGTTTTTTTGTCAAGGCTGGATCAGGACGTCGGATGCGTGATCAGTGCGTGGATTGCTGCGGAAACAGCCGCCGGATCTCGTCCGGCAGCGTGTCGGTCACGTGCCGCATCGTGCCTTCGGGCAGGTGGTGGCTCAGGACCGTGAACACGGCGCGGGCCGCATCGGCGGAATCGATCGCCCGGCCGCTGTCGAGCCGCGCCGAGATCCGCTGCAGGAACTCATCCTGGCTGCGCACTGTCTCGGGGGTGCCGCTCGGGTGGTAGCCGTCATAGAAGATGCCGCGCACCAGCATCGGCAGCTGGGCCGAGACATGGGCGGCCGATTCGACGCTCAGCCGATCGCGCAGGGCCTGCAGCACGGCGTGCAGCGCGTGGTAGCAGCGCTGCCGGTCGGGGCCCAGCGTCTCACCGATCTCGTTCAGCCAGATGTTGGTGGTCTGCAGCGTCTTGTCGAAGACCTCGAGGCCGGTTGCGCTCATGTCCCTCTCCCGCTTCGATCGGGGGCGGAGGGCGTCGATACCTCCTCGAGCGTCTCCGCGGCGCCCGGCGCGTGCTTGGTCGACAGATCGCCGAGCGAGACCATGCCGACCAGTTGCTTGTCGGCATTGATCACCGGGACGCGGCGGACCTGGGCCTCGCCCATCAGCTCCGACACCTCCTCGACGTCGTCGTCCGCCCAGCACCAGCGCACATCCTGGGACATGGCGTCCGACACCACCGTATCCTCCGGGTTCAGCCCTGCGGCGGTCACCCGGACGGTGATGTCGCGGTCGGTGATCATGCCGACCAGACGCCTGCCGTCACACACCGGCAGCGACCCGATGTTCAGATCGTCCATCCGCCGCGCCGCATGGCGCACGCTGTCCCCCGGCCGCACCACCGCGACGTCGCTGGTCATCACCTCGGCTATTCTCATGACGCTCTCCCTCGGCCCATGGCCGTCCGGTTGCAGGCAGGCGGCGGGTCGGGCGATGCGGGGCAATGCCCTGCGGGGGGCGTCCCTGCGCGACCCGCTCATCAGGTCAACGAGCCGCCATCCGCGGCCGGTTCCCTGCTTTCCGTCTGGAGAGCACACAACAGCACGGCCGCCCGGGATCGCTCCCGGGCGGCCGATGCGATATCAGCCCACGGCAAGGTGCCGCGGCGTTTCTGGCGATCAGCCCGCGACCCGGGCCAGAGCCTCGCGCAGCCGCTCGATCGCGGCCTGGGCCTCGGCACGGCGCTCGCGCTGCTCCTCGACCACCTCGTCCGGCGCCTTCTCCAGGAACTGGGCGTTGCCGAGCTTGCGGTCGATCTTCTCGACCTCGGCCGCGTTCTTCTCGATTTCCTTAGTCAGCCGCGCCCGCTCCTTGTCCAGGTCGATGATCCCGGCCAGCGGCAGCACCAGCGTCGCCTCGTCGATCACCGCCTGGGCGGCGCCCTTCTCCGGCACCGCCTCCGACGCCTCGATCGAGGCCAGCCGGGCCAGGCGGCGGATCAGCGCGCCGTGGGTCTCGAGCCGATCCTTGGTCTCTGACGAGGCGCCGCGCAGCGTCGCCGTCAGCTCGGCCGCGGGCGGCACGTTCATCTCCGACCGGATGGTGCGGACCGCCGAGATCAGGCGGATCACCCAGTCCATCTCGGCCGCCGCCCGCGGGTCGACCAGGCCGGCCGGATAGTCCGGCCAGGGCTGGGTCACCAGCGCGGCGTCGCCGCGATCCGCGAGATGCCGCCACAGCTCCTCGGTCTCGAACGGCATGATCGGGTTCAGCAGGTGCAGGATCTGCTCCAGCGCCCAGGCCGCGGTGGCCCGGGTCTCGGCCTTGGCCGCCTCATCCGAGCCGGAGAAGACCGGCTTGGCGAATTCCAGGTACCAGTCGCAGAAGCCGGCCCAGGTGAACTGGTACAGCGCCTGCGCCGCCTCGCTGAAGCGGAAGCCTTCCAGCGCCGCGGCCGCCTTCTCCGCCGTCTTCGCCACCTCGCCGACGATCCAGCGGTTCAGCGTCAGCGTGTTCGCCGCCGGGTCGTAGCCCGACACCGGCCGGCACTCGTTCATCTCGCAGAAGCGGGCGGCATTCCACAGCTTGGTGGCGAAGTTGCGGTAGCCTTCGACCTGCTGCGGCCCGAGCTTGATGTCCCGGCCGGCGGCCAGCGACACCAGGGTCATGCGCAGCGCGTCGGCGCCGTAGCGGTCGACCAGTTCCAGCGGGTCGATGACGTTGCCCTTGGACTTCGACATCTTCTGGCCCTTCTCGTCGCGGACCAGGGAGTGGAAGTACACGGTGCGGAACGGCACCTCGCCCATGAAATGGAGGCCCATCATCATCATCCGGGCCACCCAGAAGAAGATGATGTCGAAGCCGGTGACCAGCACGTCGCCGGGATAGTAGCGCTGCAGCTCCGGCGTCCGGTCCGGCCAGCCGAGCGTCGAGAACGGCCACAGGGCGGAGGAGAACCAGGTGTCGAGCACGTCGGTCTCGCGCCGCAGCTCGACCGCCTCGCCGTAATGGTTCTCGGCCGCGGCCTTGGCCTCGGCCTCGCTCTCCTCCACGAAGATCGCGTTGTCGGGCCCGTACCAGGCGGGGATCTGATGGCCCCACCACAGCTGCCGGCTGATGCACCAGGGCTGGATGTTGCGCATCCACTCGAAGAAGATGCTCTCCGCCATCTTCGGCAGCAGCACGGTGCGGCCCTGCTCCACCGACTCGATCGCCGGCTTCGCCAGCACCTCGGCCTTCAGGTACCACTGCTCGGTCAGCAGCGGCTCGATCGGCACGCCGCCGCGGTCGCCATACGGCACCGTGTGGAGATGGTCCTCGATCTTCTCGACCAGGCCCAGCGCCTCCAGGTCGGCGACCACGCGCTTGCGCGCCTCGTAGCGGTCGAGGCCGCGGTAGGCTTCCGGCACCTGGTCGTTCAGCCGGGCTTCCTCGTCGAGGATGCTGATCAGCGGCAGGTCGTGGCGGCGGCCGACCTCGAAGTCGTTGAAGTCGTGCGCCGGGGTGATCTTCACCGCGCCCGAGCCCTTCTCCGGGTCGGAATACGCGTCGGCGACGATGGGAATGCGGCGGCCGACCAGCGGCAGGACCGCGTGCCTGCCGACCAGGTCCTTGTAGCGCTCATCGTCCGGATGCACGGCGACGGCGGTGTCGCCCAGCATCGTCTCGGGCCGGGTGGTGGCGACGGTGATGAAGCGCCCTTCCTGCCCCTCGATCGGATAGCGGAAGTGCCAGAGATGGCCCTTGGTCTCCTTCTGCTCGACCTCGAGGTCGGAGACCGAGGTGCGCAGCTTCGGATCCCAGTTGACCAGCCGCTTGTCGCGGTAGATCAGGCCCTCGCGGTGCAGTTGCACGAACACCTTGACCACGGCGCGGGACAGGCCCTCGTCCATGGTGAAGCGCTCGCGCGACCAGTTCGGCGTCGCGCCGAGGCGGCGGAGCTGGCTGGTGATGGCGCCGCCGGACTGCGCCTTCCAGTCCCAGACCCGTTCCAGGAAGCCGTCGCGGCCGAGGTCCTGGCGCTTGATGCCCTCCTTCGCCAGCTCGCGCTCGACCACCATCTGGGTGGCGATGCCGGCATGGTCGGTGCCGGGCTGCCACAGCGCGTCACGGCCGCGCCGCCGGTTGAACCGAGTCAGCACATCCTGCAGGGTCATGTTGAAGGCATGGCCCATATGCAGGCTGCCGGTCACGTTCGGCGGCGGCATCATGATGGTGAAGGGGTTCGCGTTCGACTGGACATTGTTGGCGAAGGCGCCGCTCTGTTCCCATTCAGGATAGAGCTTGGCCTCGACCTCGCGCGGCCCGTAAGTCTTGTCCAGCATGGCTGAACCTTCCGTATTCTTGAATTCTTGACGATGGAGTGGCGGAGCGAAGGGGCGGGTCAGCGCCGTACGGCGCCGCTGGCGATGCGGGATACCTCCCGCTCGACCGCCTGCTCGACCAGCCGTGGCAGGTTGGCGTCGAGCCATTCCTTCAGCATCGGCCGCAGCAATTCGCGCACCAGATCGTCCACCGTCTGGCTCTTGTGCGCCGCCGCCGGCGGCGGGGCCGCGGCGTTCAGCCGGGCCAGGGCCGCCAGCGCGGCGCTGGCGCTGGCCGGGGAGACCACGGCATCGTCCTCGGCGGCCGCAGCCGGCGGCGGTGCGGCCGGTCGCGGCTCGTCCAGCGCCTCGGTCAGCTCCAGCACGTCGTCATCGGCCGGAGAGGCGGACGGCATCGGCTGGGCCGGCGCAGAGTCGGCCGGGGCGGCCCGGCCGCGCGCCGGATCGTCCTCGGCGATCATGCGCCGGATGGAGGCCAGGATCTCCTCCATCGACGGCTCCTGCTGTGCCCGCGTCTCGCTCATCCTCTCGGTCGTCTTCCGCTTTTCACCAAAGTGCCATGCCCGGGCTTGACCCGGGCACCAGAGATTGTCGACGCCCTCTGGATTGCCGGGTCAAGCCCGGCAATGACAGAAAACTGATTCTCGGGCGATGCCAGGCCCGCTCCTCACTCGTCGACCGACGTGCCGAACCAGCGGGCGCGGGTCTTCTGGTAGTCCGGCTCCGGGTCGTAGACCTTGACCGCCAGGCCCATGTCCTGCGCCGTCAGGGTGCCGATCGCATTCCGCAGCTGATAGCCGGCGACCACCTCGTTGCGCCGCGCCTGCACCAGGCTGAGCTGGGCGTTGAGCAAATTCTGCTGCTCCTGCAGCACGTCGAGCACGGTGCGCGACCCGACCTGGGCTTCCTGCTGCAGGCCTTCCACCGCCAGCTCCTCGGCCTTGACCGCGGCCTGGAACGACTTGATCGCCGCCCGCGCCGTCACCAGCGCCTGCCAGGACTGCACCGCACCCTGGATCGCCGTTCGGCGCTGCGACTCGATCTGGATCCGCCGCTGGCCATGCGTGTAGCGGGCCTGGCGCACCAGCGACTCCTGGTTGCCCTGGGCATACAGCGGGATGGTCAGCTGGGCCACGATCGCCGCGGAATCGACACGCGACTGCTGCCCGAAGCTGATCGGTTCCGGCTGCCCGAGTATGTTCGTCCCCATTGTCGTGTTTGGGTGCGAGACCGTCGAATACTGCCGCTGCAGCCGCGCCTGCACCGTCAGCTGCGGCAGCAGCGCGCCGAACTGCAGGTCGATGTTGTCGGCCGCGGCGCGCTCGGTGAACACCGCCGCGACGATGCCCGGGTAATTCGCCTGGGCCTTCTGGATCGCGTCCTGCATCGACACCGGCAGCCCGGCCGGCACCGCCGGCGTCTCCAGCGTCCCCGGCGGCTGGCCGATGAAACGCTCGAAGGTGGCCCGGCTGGCGCGCAGCGTGCCCTCGGCCTCGATCCGCCCGGCGGTGGCGCTGGCCAGGCTGGCCTCGGCCTGGCTGACGTCGGTGCGGGTCACCTCGCCGACATTGAACCGGTCCTGGGTCGCCTGCAGCTGGCGGCGCAGCACCGCCTCGTTGTTGCGCTGCACGTCGAGCGCCGCCTGGGCCTGGACCACGTCGGCATAGGCGGTGGCGGCGTCCAGCAGCACCGTCTGCTCCGTCGTCTGGACCACCGCCCGGGTAGCCATGATCGTGTTCTCGGCCCGGTTGACAGCGGCTGGGGTCTGTCCGCCGTCATAGATGCTCTGCGTGATCGTGATGCCGAGCGTGGCTGGGTTGACCTCGTGCCACTCACTGTCCCTGCCCCCGGAGCGCAAGGGAGTGCCGCCTGCCGATCCGTCAGTCTGCGTATTGCTGAACTGGCTCGAGATGCTGGCGCTGGCGCTCACATTCGGCCGGTAACCGGACAGCGCCTGGGCGACGCCTTCATTGGTCGCCTTCAGCTGGGCGATGTCGGCGGCGAGGTCCGGGTTGGTGGCATAGGCCGACGCCAGCGCCTCGGTCATCGACTGGGCCGAAGCCGGGGCGGCGCCCAGCATCAGCACGGCGGACAACACCGCGGTGGAGAGCCCGAACCGTCCATATCGTGTCATCGTCAATACCGTCCCATGGTTGGATCGATCTCGCACGCCCAGGCGTCGATGCCCCCGCGCAGATTGACCACGTTGTCCATGCCCCTCGCCGAAAGCCACCGCACCACCTGCGCGCTGCGCCCCCCGTGGTGACACATGACGACCACCGGGCGATCGCCCGGAATTTCTTCCACCCGGCCCGGGATCTCGCCCATCGGGATGTCGAGCGAGCCCTCGATCCGGCACACCGCCAGCTCCTGCGGCTCACGCACGTCGACCAGCACATGCCCCGTGCCGTCGCGCCGCCAATCCGCCAGGGTCGCCACGTCGATCTCGAACTGCTGCACCCGATGCCCCGCCATCTCTATCCTGGAAACGCACGCTCAGAACTGGAAGGCCGGCTTGCGCTCGAAGCCCGGCAGGATCGCCGTCGTCGCGTCGAACAGCGGGCGCTGCGACGCGACTCCATCGACCGCGCCGACCAGCATAGCACGGCCGACGCCGTCGCCGTCATCCACCACGGTGAGCAGGCGGCCGCCGGGCGCCAGCTGCGCGATCAGCGTGTCCGGCACCTCGGCGACGGCGCCGTCGATCAGGATGACGTCGTACGGTCCTTCGGCCGGCCAGCCCTCAGCCAGCCGCCCTTCGGCCAGGGTCACGCCTTGGACGCCGAGCTCCGACAGGGTCCCGCGCGCCGTGGCGAGAAGAGCCTTGTCCTCCTCCAGCGCGACCACCTTGCCGGCGAAACGAGCGACGATGGCGGCGCTGTAGCCGGTGCCGGCGCCGACGATCAGCACCCGGCTGTCGGGCCTGATCCGGGCGTCGTTCAGGAGACGTCCGAGGACCCGCGGCTCCATCAGCACCCGGCCGCTGCCGATCGCCACGTCCTCGTCGACATAGGCGACGCCGCGCCGGTCGGCCGGCACGAAGCGCTCGCGCGGGACGGCCGTCATGGCGTCGATCAGGGCCTGGTCGATGACCTTGTTGGGCTTGATCTGCCCTTCGACCATGTTCAGGCGGGCGGCTGCGTAGTCGACCATGGGATTCCGCATCTGAGAACGGCGAGCCGCGGCGGCCGGGCGGCCGTCACGGGCTCAAACGCAGCGGTTATATCGGCCTTCGCGCCTGCAACACAATCGGTCTGATGCCGGCCGGCGGTGTCGAGCCCGGCAACATTGCCGAAATCCGGCGCGTTCGTCTCTTGACCCCGCTTCTCGGCGGACGATATACGGGGGCCGCCGTCGGGGCGCGATGGCTGAGTGGTCAAGCAGCGGACTGCAAATCCGTGCACGCCGGTTCGATTCCGGCTCGCGCCTCCAAACGGCCCGCCGAACATGCCGGTCGGGACAGCATCTCCAAAAAGTGGAATGGGGGTGCACGTCAGGCTTGGCAGGGCGGGGCGAGGTTGCTATAAGCCGCGCCACCGACAGCCCGGAGCGATCCGGCGCTCATGTTCCCTGGTAGCTCAGTTGGTAGAGCAGCTGACTGTTAATCAGCGGGTCACTGGTTCGAGTCCAGTCCAGGGAGCCATTTCTCATTTTCCGATCGGTTACGCCCGGCGAAACTGTGCGGGCGGCTGTTTCTGCCGGTAGATTACCGCCTTGACGATGTCCTGGGCGAACCAGCTTCAACGCGACCCCCGTGCGACGGCCTGCCCGAACGGTCAGGTCAGCATCCGATAAAGCACGTCGTAGGCGCCGTCGATGTCCGCCGCCATCGCCGCCCGTGCCGCTTCGCCATCGCGATTCTCGAGCGCCTGCAGCAGCGTGCGGTGGTGCTGATTGGCCGAGATGTAGTTGCCGGACCCGTGCAGCAGGTTGAAATACGGGCTGATCTGTAGCCACAGCGCCTCGATCACGCCGATCAACGCGGGAGAGTGCGTGGCGCGGTAGATGATGAAGTGAAAGGCACGGTTGCCGCGGAGATAACTCTTCACGTCACCTGTTCGCACGGCCGCGTCCATGCGCGCGCATTCCTCACCGAGCCGGCCGAGATCGCTATCCCCGATGCTGCGCGCAGCCCATTCGGCGGCGAGCCCCTCGATCTCGACGCGGACGTTCTTGAGATCGGCGAGGCGGTCCAGGCTCAGCTTCGGGATCCCCATCGAGCGGCCGGTCACGAGGGTCAGGGCCCCCGCCGCCGTCAACCGCTTCAGGGCTTCGCGCACCGGCATGGTGCTGACGCCGAAGGCCTCGGCCAGGCTCTGGATGGTCACGAGCTGCCCCGGCGCGATCTCGCCGTCGAGGATCAGGTCCGAGACCTGCCGGTAGACGCGCTCCTGCAGCGTGTCCCGGGCGAGAGGGACGATCTGGAATTCGGCCTTGGTCGCGGCGGCATCAGCCATGGGCATCCGGGTCTCCTGCGCCGCGGCTGGGCGCGGCTTGTCCCTTATACCGCGCCGCGCCGCCGCCTTGCACGATCCGAGATCCGTGATCTATGATCACAAATACAGACAGGCAGAACTGCCGGATGAGGGAGGCGACGTCATGAGAGGGAAGAGCATTCTCCGTTGTGCCGCCATAGCCGCCATAGCCCTGGGGCTCGGCGTCGGCGGCGCGCATGCCCAGGCTCAGAAGAAGCACAAGATCTTCCTGAGCATGAGCTACATCGGCAACGACTGGCAGGCGGAAGCCGCCAACATGATCAAGGCCATGGCGGCGCACAAGGACCTGGCCGACAAGGTCGACCTGCAGATCCAGGTCGCCGGGCCGAACGCCCAGCGCCAGATCCAGCAGATCAACGCCATGGTGCAGGCGGGGGCCGAGGCGATCGTCGTCTACCCGATCTCGCCGACCGCCCTGAACCAGGTGGTGAAGAACGCCTGCGCCAAGGGCGTGAAGATCTTCGCCTATGACGCCGAGATCACCGAGCCCTGCGCCTACAACATCTCCATCGACCAGGAGGAGGCGGGCCGCAAGACCGCGCAATGGCTCGCGGACAGGCTCGGCGGCAAGGGCAACATCGTGCTCGTCACCGGCGTGCCCGGCACCTCGGTCGACACGCTGCGGACCAAGGCGGCGAAGGAGATCTTCGCCAAGTACCCGGACATCAAGATCACCGCCGAGGCGGTCGGGATGTGGAGCCAGGCGGTCGCCCGCACCGAGCTGTCGAAGATCCTGGCCACCCAGGGCTGGGGCCAGATCAACGGCCTGTGGATGCAGGTCGGCTGCTACACGGCCAACGCCATGCAGCTCGAAGCCGGCAAGACGCCGCAGGAGCTGCTGCCCTGCGCCGGCGAGGGATCGAACGGCGGGCGCGTCCAGATGCTGCCGGCCGGCACCGAGGTCGAGGGCGCCACCCCGCCCTATGCGCCGCTGGCGGCGCCGCGCATCTCCTACGCCTCCCCACCCTATTCCGGCGCGCTGGCCCTGAAGCTCGCGGTCGAGGCGCTCGAAGGCAAGGACGTGCCGAAGAAGACCACGCTGCCGCTGCCGCTCGTCACCAACGACACGATCAAGCTGTGCCAGGAGGGCAGCTGGCAGGAGATGA
Organism: Inquilinus sp. NPDC058860; assembly: GCF_042743185.1. NCBI lineage: Bacteria > Pseudomonadati > Pseudomonadota > Alphaproteobacteria > Rhodospirillales > Rhodospirillaceae > Inquilinus > Inquilinus sp. NPDC058860. The sequence goes on from NZ_JBHYMS010000007.1 coordinate 115,849, forward strand.
AGGCGGGGTGCAACGCCTTCAAGCCGGCGGTCGTGCCCAATCCCGGTTGGTTCGCCTCGATCTTCTCCGACGAGACGCCCGAGGTCGGCCTCAACGCCGCCCTGGTCGGCCAGCCCGAGGAGTGATGCGGCCCGGCGGGCGGGGACGCCTCGCCCGCCCATCGGATCAGCGGGAGGAAAGCATGGCGGAGAGAACGGGACCGGCGGTGGCGCTCCGCGGCGTGCGCAAGGCATTCGGCGCCACCGTCGCCGTCGACGACGTCAGCCTCGAGATCGAGGCGGGCACGGCCCATGCCCTTCTCGGCGAGAACGGCGCCGGCAAGTCGACCATCGTCAAGCTGCTGTCCGGGCTGATCGAGCCCAACCGGGGCGAGTTCCGCGTCTTCGGCGAGACCGTCCGGCTGCGCTCGCCCCGAGTCGCGCATGCGCACGGCCTCCAGACCGCGTTCCAGGAGATGACACTGGTCCCGGATCTGACCGTGCTCGACAACATGCTGATGCCCTACGCCCCCGTCGGGCTCACCGGCATGATCCGGCGCCGGACGGCGGAGGCCGCGGTGCGGGCGCATTTCGACGCGCTCGGCTTCGCGGTCGATCCCGCGGCCGAGGTCGGCGGCCTCGACCTCGCCGTGCAGCAGAAGATCGAGATCGCGCGGGCGATCTGGCGCAAGCCGCGGATCCTGCTGCTGGACGAGCCGACCTCGACCCTCGCCGGCCGCGATGTCGACTGGCTCGGCGAGGTGATCGCCCGGCTGAAGCGGCAGGGCGTGACCATCGTCTTCATCTCGCACCGCCTGCGCGAGGTCCGTGCCTTCTGCGACCGGCTGACGATCCTGCGCAACGGCCGGCACATCGTCACCGCGGCGGCCGGCGAACTGAGCGACGCGCAAGTGGTCGAGACCATCATCGGCCGCTCCATCGCCCAGACCTTTCCGGCGCGGCCGACCCGCCGGGCCGAAACGGCGCCGGAGGTGCTCGGCACCCGCGATCTCGCCGCCGGGCCGAAGCTCGACGGCGTCGACCTTTCCCTGCGCCGGGGCGAGATCCTCGGCATCGCCGGGCTGCAGGGCATGGGCCAGCTCGACCTCTCCCTCGCCTGCTTCGGCATGACCGAGATCCGCCGCGGCGAGATCCGGATCGACGGGCGGCCGGTCGCCATCACCTCGCCGGCGGACGCGGTGCGCCCGAACATCGGGCTCGGCCTCGTGCCCGAGGACCGGAAGACCGAAGGGCTGTTCCTCAAGCTCAGCGGCGGCCACAACGCCTCCTTGCCGGTGATTGGCCGGTTCAGCCGCGGCGGCCTGATCCGGACCGGGTCGGAGCGGCGGGCGGTCGAGGCGGCGTTCGCCCGGGTCGAGGTCGACCGGCGCGCGCTGTGGACACCGGCCGGCGCCTTCTCGGGCGGCAACCAGCAGAAGATCGCCATCGCCAAATGGCTGCTCGCCGAAAGCCGTATCCTGCTGCTGTTCGACCCCACCCGGGGCATCGATGTCGGCACCAAGCACGAGCTCTACGTCCTGATGCGCGCCTATGTCGAGGCCGGCGGATCGATCCTGTTCCATTCGACCGAGATCCCGGAGCTCGTCCATCTCTGCGACCGGGTGCTCGTGCTCTATGACGGACGGCTCGTGGCCGAGCTCGATGCTGCGCAGCTGACCGAGGCCGCGATCATGCGTGCCGCGCTCGGCGGCACCGTGCCGGAGGAGCGCGCCGCATGAGCCTGACCGTGTCGTCACCAGGGGCGCCGCGCCGCCTCGCGACCGCCGTGCCGGCCCTGGCCCGCCACCGCGGCCTGATCACCGCGATCACCGTCTTCGCGGTGCTGTTCCTGGTCGTCGACGCGATCAATGCCGGGCCGCTCACCTATTTCGATGTCAGCTTCCTTGCCAGCGGCGGGGCGACGCTGGCGATCGCCGCCATCGGCGCAACGCTGGTCATCCTGTCCGGCGGCTTCGATCTTTCGGCCGGAGCGGTGGTCTCGCTGGTCAATGTTGCCCTCGCCTCCATGACCGATCCTGCCAATCCGGAAGGGTCCGTGGCCGTCGCGACCATGGTCGGCATCGCCATCGGCATGGCGACGGGCGCGTTCAACGGTGCGTTCATCGCGTTTCTGCGGCTGCAGCCGATCGTGGTGACGCTCTCCACCATGTTCATCCTCCAGGGCACGACGCTGCTGGTCATGGACAAGCCGGGTGGCCAGGTGGCGCCGAGCCTCGGCGAGTTCTATCTGGGCGACGCCGTTCCCGAGTGGCTGCCCATGCCGCTCGTCCTGCTCGGCGTGCTGGTGCTGCTCTGGTGCTGGCTGAAATCCACCCGTTTCGGCACCGCGCTCTACGCGATCGGCAGCGACCCGGAGGCCGCCCGCTCGGCCGGGGTGCGCGTCGCCCTCACCCGCTTCATGACCTATGTGCTGGCCGGGGGTTGCTACGGCCTGGCCGGCGTCTTCATCAGCGCGCAGACCGGCTCGGGCGACCCGCTCGTCGGCAACTCGCTGCTGCTGCAGACCTTCGCCGCCGTCGTGGTCGGCGGGACGCGGCTCGGCGGCGGGCGCGGCGGGCCGGTCGGATCAATCGTCGGGGCCTATATCCTGATGATCGTCGTCAATATTCTCCTGGTCCTCAACGTCTCGGCCTATTACTCGACGATCGCCGAAGGCGCCATCCTGGTGCTGGCCGTGCTCGCTGCCTCGATCAGCCGCGGCTCCGTGCTGGCCCGGCAGATCCGCGGTGCGGCGACCCGCATCGCCGCCTGGCGCGCGGGCCGGCTGCCGCGCCAGATCGGCGGCGGCGACCGGCGCCTGCGGACCGCAGGCGGGGCACCCGCCGCCGCCCTGCATGCGGCGCCGTTCCGGATCCGGCATGCCGAGGCCCTGCGCTATGCGCTGCCGGCCTATCTCTGCCTCGTGATCGTCGTCCTGGCCACCGAGATCTGGCTCGGCGGCGCGGTGCTGCACTGGGACTACTGGAACTCGCTCATCGTCCTGTCGAGCTTCCTTGCCGTCATCGCCCTGGGCCAGGGTACGGTGATCCTCACCGGCGGGCTCGATCTCTCGGTGCCGTGGACCATCGGGCTCTGCGGCATCCTGCTCGCCGGGCTGGTGCAAGGATCGGACGCGGCGCTGGTCTATGCGCTGCCGGTCGTGCTCGCGGTCGCGGCGCTGATCGGGCTGCTCAACGGCATCGGCATCGTCGTCCTCGGCCTGTCGCCGATCATCATGACGCTGGCGACCAACGGCCTGCTCCAGGGCGTCGCCCTGCTCTATTCCGGCGGCACCCCGGCCGGCTTCTCCTCGCCCTTGCTGCGCTGGGTCATGACCGCGCGGGTCGCCGGCGTGACGCCGATCGTGCCGGCCCTGGCGGTCTTCGTCGTCCTGGCCGTGCTGCTGCTGTCGCGCACGCCGTTCGGCCGGCGCGTCTACGGCATCGGCAACGGGCTGCGCGCGGCGCGGCTGTCCGGCATCGCCGTCGACCGCACGCTGATCGGCGTCTATGTCCTGTCGGCGCTCTGCGCCGGTCTGGTCGGCATCCTGCTCACCGGCTTCTCCGGCCAGGCGAGCCTCGGCATGGGCGACGACTACCTGCTGCCGTCGATCGCCGTGGTCGTGGTCGGCGGCGGGCTGATCACCGGCGGGCGGGGCCATTATCTCGGCATGCTCGGCGGCGTGCTGCTGCTGACCGCGCTGCAGACGCTGCTGACCGGCAGCAATCTCCCCTATGCCACGCGCGCCATTCTCTACGGCCTCGTCGTGCTCGGCGCCGTCGTCGCGCTGCGCGAGCGGCGGGCCTGACCATTGCAAAGGACCGATCGATGGCCGAAGGACGGACAGCGGATCTCGGGGCCGGGCTCAGGGGCCAGCGCGTGCTCGTCACCGCCGGGGCGGCGGGGATCGGCCTCGCCATCGCCGGCCGCCTGATCGCCCATGGCGCCCGCGTCTTCGTCTGCGACGTCGCGGACGCGGCGCTGGAGAGCTTCGCGGCCGAGTTCCCGCAGGCCGGGCGGATCAAGGCGGATGTATCGGCCGAAGCCGATGTCGACCGCATGTTCGACGCGGTCGCCCGCGACCTCGGCGGCCTCGACGCCCTGATCAACAACGCCGGCATCGCCGGCCCGACCGGCGCGGTCGAGGACATCGATCCCGGCGCGTGGCGCCGCTGCATCGACATCTGCCTGACCGGCCAGTTCCTGTGCGCCCGGCGCGCCGTGCCGATGCTGAAGGCGGCAGGCGGCGGGTCGATCGTCAACATGTCCTCGGCCGCCGGCCGGCACGGCTACGCCTTCCGCACCCCCTACTCCTCGGCCAAGTTCGGCGTCATCGGCCTGACCCAGAGCCTGGCCAAGGAGCTCGGCCCGTCGAACATCCGGGTCAACGCCATCCTGCCCGGCATCGTCGAGGGGCCACGGATGGAGGGGGTGATCCGCGATCGCGCCGCCCAGGTCGGCGTTTCCTATGCGGAGATGGAGGCGAAGTATCTCGAGCGGATCTCGCTGCGCCGCATGGTCAGCCCGCACGATGTCGCGGCGATGGTCGCGGTCCTGCTCTCCGACGCCGGCCGCAACCTGTCCGGGCAGGCGATCGGCGTCGACGGCAATGTCGAGACCCTGTGAGGCCGCCGAAGGCCCGTGCTGAAAGGGAGGATGCCATGCAGATCGAGGTCCTGGTCGACGTCAAGACCACCCTGGGCGAAGGCCCGCTGTGGGACGCGCAGCAGGAACGGCTCTACTGGATCGACAGCTTCGACGGCCGCGTCTTCCGCGCCACCGCCGACGGCCGCGAGATCCGCTGCTGGGACGTGCCGCAGAAGATCGGATCGATGGCGATCCGCAAGGACGGCCGCGGCGCCGTGGTGTCGCTCGCCCGCGGCTTCCATTTCCTCGACTTCCAGACCGGAGACGTGGCGCTGATCGCCGATCCCGAGCCGGACAAACCGAACAACCGGCTCAACGACGGCAAGGTGGACAGACGCGGCCGGTTCTTCGCCGGGTCGATGGACACGATGGAGGAAGGGCCGAACGGCGCCCTGTACCGGCTCGACCCGGATCTGACCGTGACCAGGATCGACGACGGCATCATCGTCTCCAACGGGCCGTGCTGGAGCCCGGACGGCCGGACGTTCTACTTCAACGACACCTGGTCGGGCGAGATCTGGGCCTATGACTACGACCAGGACCGCGGCGCGGTCTCGAACCGGCGCAGCTTCGCCAAGGTCGACCGGTCGCGCGGCGGCGCGGCCGACGGCTCCACCGTCGATGCCGAGGGCTTCCTGTGGAACGCCCTGGTCTATGACGGCCGGCTGGTCCGCTACGCGCCCGACGGCCGGGTCGACCGCATCATCGAGATGCCGGTGAAGAAGGTCACGAGCGTCATGTTCGGCGGGCCGGACCTCGACATCCTCTACGTCACCTCGATGGCCAAGCCGCCGCTGCCCCGCTTCCCGGGGGACGGGGTGCTGCGCGGCAGCCTGTTCGCGATCCACGGCCTCGGCATCAAGGGCGTTCCGGAGCCGCGGTTCGGCGGGTAGGCTTCAGGGCCGGGTGGCGCGTTCGAATGCGCTTTTCGAGCCTGATGGCTCGATTTTTTCTGCCGCAGCGAAGAGCGGAAGAAATGCAAGCGGCTTCCGTCGACCTCAACCGGAGATCAGCAGCCGGCGCGGCGCCTGGGTCAGGCGGCGGCCGCCCTCCGGCCCGACCGCCACCGTCTCGCTGAAACCCAGCCCGCCGGCGGAAGCATACATATGGAACACCATACCTTCCTCCAGCCGCCATTCGGCATCCGGCAGGAAGACGAAGGAGAAATCGCTTGTCCGCGGCGTCCGCCCATAGAGGCCGAGCGTGTAGCCTGTGACGTTGTCGTAGATCGCGCGCAGCCCTTGCCCGAGCACGCCCTCGCGCAGGATCGCGTCGACCTCGCGCGCCCGAACGCCCGGGCGCATCGCCGCGATCTGCCGGTCCTGGAGGGCGATGAGGGTTTGCGCCGCCTCTTCCAGCCCGCCGGGATCCCGGCCGATCAGGATCGGCCGCATCAGCCGCGCGCTGTAGTTGGCGACCTTCGGGATCAGCTCGACATGAAGGATCTCGCCGTCGCCGAGGCGGGTGTCGGTCATGGCCCCGTGCAGGAATTCGTTGTCGCCCGCGGCCCGCACGATCGGCCCGACCTCGCCGGTGTCCGCCCCGCGCCGCAGGAACTCGGCCGCCGCGACCGCCGAGGCTTCGCGCGGCGAGATGCCTCCGCGGGCAGCGTCGACCACGGCCGCCATCGTCGCATCCGCGATCGCCGCGGCCTGGGCCAGGACCGCGATCTCGATCGGCGACTTGACGACGCGGAGCCGGTCGCTGACCCGCGGCAGGTCGACGAAGACGGCATCGGGCAGGAGATCCCGGAACCGCGCCAGGGTGTGGGCGGTGAAGGCATAGGACTGGAAGTCGGCGCCGATCCGGGCGGCCGCGAAGCCGTGCGCCCGGATCGTCTCCGCGACCACAGCGAAGGGGTCGGCCGTGTCGGGGAAGCCGGTCACCTCGGCGAACCAGGTCTTGCGGCGGCAGGGATCGCCATCGAGGCTGCGCAGGACGAACCAGGGCTCCCCCTCGCGCGGCAGCAGCGCCGCGCGGTACATGGTCTCGGACACCGTGTAGCCGGTGAGCCAGGCCAGGAGCTCGGCATGGTCGACCAGGAGCAGGTCGACGCCGGCCGCCGACATCGCGGCGCGGGCTCGGGCCACCCGCCCGGCGAATTCGTCCCGGTCGGCCATGCCGGGCCTCACACCGGTTCGCAGATGTCGAGGATCGCCAGCATGTAGATCCGGATCATGTCGAGGTAGTCGGGAATGTCCACCCGCTCGTCCGGCATGGTGTTGTAGCGGCCGCCCGGGCCGCAGACGATGCCCTCCATCCCCAGCTCGTGATGGAAATGCCCGGCATCGGTGCCGTAGAAGCCGGGCGGCGTGATCGCGCCGGTGGGCTGCGGCGCGCCGCGCACCGCCTCATAGGCGGCGTTGATCGTGCGCACGATGCGCGAGTCCCGCGCCACTTCGAACGGCGGCATCAACGGCCGGCCCTCGACCCGCTCCGGCACGATCTCGGCCTTCAGGCCCGGAAAACGGGCCTCCAGCTCGTCCAGCAGCCGGCGCATATCCGCCAGCACGCCCGCCTCGCTCTGGCCGGGAGCGTAGCGGGCGGAACCCTTGATCCGGACGAAGTCGGCCACCTGCGGCGGCCGCCATTCCTGCAGCTCGCGGCCGAGGGCGCCGTGCACGACCCCGACATGGCAGCGGTTGATCGAGCGATGCTCGTCGCTGCGGGCGTCGGAGAAGGTCATGCCGCTCAGGCGCGGGATCAGGTCGCAGGCCGCCGCGATCGCGTCCACCGCCGCCTCGCGCTTGGACAGGTGGCGGGTGATGCCGGTCAGCTCGATGACGAAGGTCAGCGCCGCGGCATGCATCGTCAGCGCCTGCAGGTCGGTCGGCTCGCTGTTGATGAAATAGTCGGCCTTCACCCCGGCGCGGATCGCCGCCAGGCTGCCGATGCCGCCCTGCAGCTCGCCCACCACATAGGTCAGGACGACGTCGCCCTTCAGCCGCACGCCCGCATCCAGCAGCGTCTTCACCGCGCAGAAATAGGCGGCGTCGCCCGCCTTCATGTTGGAGACGCCGATGCCGTAGATGAACCTGTCGTCGACCACCCCGCCCCAGGGGTCGACGGTCCAGCCCTCGGTCACCGGGTTGGTGTCGAGATGCCCGTTGAACAGCAGGCTGCTGCCGCCCCCCGCACCCTTCAGCCGGCCGATCGCGTTCACCCGTTCGCCGGCGACCGGCTGCAGTTCGGCCTCGAGGCCGAGAGCGCGCATCCGCTCGACCATGAAGCCCGCCAGGACGCGCTCGCCCTCGGTCTCCGAATAGCTCTTGTGGCGCACCATCCGCGCCAGGAAATCGAGAGCGGCGGCCTCGTCGAGCCGCGCCAGCAGCGCATCGCGATCCATCGTGACTATCCTTGGTTTGCGTCGATCATCCGACCGGGGTCGGCACCGCTTCGATCAGCGAGCGGGCATAGGGGTGGCGGGGGCCGGCGGCCTGCGCGACGTCGAGCGTCTCGACCAGGTCGCCGCGGTACATCACCGCGATCCGGTGCGCGATCTGCCGCACCAGGTTCAGGTCGTGGGTGATGAAGAGGTAGGCGGTGCCGAAGCGCCGCTGCAGGTCGAGCAGCAGCTCGACGACCGAGGCCTGGACCGAGACGTCGAGCGCCGAGGTGATCTCGTCGCAGACCACCAGCTTCGGCCGCGAGGCGAAAGCGCGCGCGATCGCGACGCGCTGCTTTTCGCCGCCCGACAGCTGGTGCGGGAAGCGCCGCGCGTAGTCGGCCGGCAGCCGCACCTGCTCCAGCAGCGCGGCGATGTCGGTGCCGCCGGGGTTGCCGTAGAGCTTGAGCGGCCGCGACAGGATCTCGCCGATCCGCATCCGCGGGTTGAGCGATGCGTCGGGGTGCTGGAACACGATCTGCACGTCGCGGCGATAGGCCCGGTCCATATCGGCGCGGCCCGAGATCCGCCGCCCGGCGAAGAGCACCTCGCCCTCGAAGGGGTTGAGGCCGATCAGCGCCTTGGCCAGCGTCGATTTGCCGGAGCCGGATTCGCCGACCACGCCGACGATCTCGCCCGGCTTCACCGCCAGGCTGACCGACCGGGCGCCGGTGACGGGAGCCTTGGCCCGGCCGAACAGCCGGGCGAGCCGGGAAGCGCGGCCGTAGCGCACGGTGACGTCCCGGATATCGAGGAGCGGCGGCTCCGCGGCCGGCGGCCCGCCTTCGACCAGCCGCCGGTCGGGCCGCGGCACGGCGCCGACGAGCCGCCTGGTATAGGCCTCGCGCGGCGAGGAGAAGACCGGCGCCACCTCTCCCTGCTCCACGATCCGGCCCTTGTGGATCACCGCGACCCGACCGGCGATGCGGGAGACCAGCGCCAGATCATGCGAGATGTAGAGTGAGGCGACCGCCGTCTCGGCCTGCAGCTCGCCGAACAGGTCGAGGATCTGCCGCGCCGTGATGATGTCGAGCGCCGTCGTCGGCTCGTCGAAGACGATGCATTCCGGCTGACAGGCGAAGGCGGTGGCGATCACCACCCGCTGCTTCTCGCCGCCCGAGGCCTCGTGCGGATAGCGACGCATCATCGCCGCCGGCTGCTTCAGCCCGACCCGGGCCAGCATCGCCTCACCCTCGGCCCAGGCCTGGCGCCGGGTCAGGCCGCGGTGCCGGACCAGCACCTCGGCCAGCTGCTCGCCGAGCGGCAGGGTCGGGTTCAGCGAGGTGCCCGGGTCCTGGAACACCATGGCGATCCGGCGGCCGCGGATGCGGTCGATCGCGGCCGCGCCCATCCTGGTCAGGTCGTCCCCGGCCAGGCGGATACCGCCGCCGGCCTCCCGAGCATTGGCCGGCAGGTGGCGCATGATCGCCCAGGCCAGCGAGGTCTTGCCCGAGCCGGATTCACCGACCAGGCCCAGCACCTCGCCACGGCCGATCGCGAGGTCGATGCCGTCGAGCGCCCGGAAGGCGCCCTTCGGCGTCAGGTAGTCGAGGCTGTAGCCGTCGATCTCGAGAACGGAGGCCATCGGCGTCATACCCGCGGGTTGAGGATGTCGCGCAGCCCGTCGCCGAGCAGGTTGAAGCCGATCGCGACCAGCGCGATGGCGGCGCTGGGCCAGATCAGCATCCACGGATTCCGGTGCATGAAGCCGCGGGCCTCCGCCACCATCAGCCCCCATTCCGGGGCCGGCGGCTGGGCGCCGAGGCCGAGGAAGCTGAGCGTCGCGAACAGCATGACCGCGAAGGCGACGCGGATCGTCATCTCGACCACGATCGGGGCGACGACGTTGGGCAGCATCTCGCGCAGCACGATGTACGCGCCGCTTTCGCCCCGGGCCACGGCGGCGCCGACATAGTCCTGCTTGCGCACCGTGAGCGCGACGCTGCGCGTGACCCGCGCCATTCCGGGGGCGAAGGCGATGCCGACGGCGAGCAGAGCGTTCAGGCTGCTCTTGCCCAGCAGGTTCACGATCAGCAGCGCGAGCAGCAGGCCGGGGATCGACATGACGGCGTCGACCGTCCGCATGATCGCCTCGTCCGCCCGGCCGCCGAGGAAGGCGGAGGCGGTGCCGAGCACGGCACCGATCACCGTGCCCAGCGCGGTCGCCAGCACGGCCATGACGATGGTGGTGCGGGCGCCGTAGAGCAGCCGGCTGAGGATATCGCGCCCGTACTGGTCGGTGCCGAGCCAGAACTCCGGTCCCGGGCTGCGATAGCGGGCCAGCGGCGCGAGGCCCTCCGGGCTGTGCGGCGCCAGCCAGGGGCCGAAGCACACGGCGAGGAGAGCGAGCGACACCAGGACAAGCCCCAGGAGGCCCTGCGGCGATCGCGCGAGACGGCCGAGACTCTCAGTCATAGCGGATTCTCTTGTCGAGCCAGGCATAGGCCATGTCGGCGGCGAAATTCGCCACCGAGTAGGTCGCGGCCATGATCAGCGCCCCGGCCTGGATCGCCGGCAGGTCGCGGCTCTGGATCGCGACGATGAGCTGCCGGCCGATGCCCGGCAGGGCGAAGATCTCTTCCACGACGATCACCCCGCCGAGCAGGTAGCCGACATCGAGCGCGACGATGGTGATGGTGGGCAGGAGCGCATTGCGCAGCCCGTGCCGGAACAGCACGCGCCGCCGCGACAGCCCCTTCAGCCGGGCGGCGCGGATGTAGTCGGTCTGCAGCACGTCCACCAGCTCCGACCGCACCATGCGCGAGACATGCGCGACCAGGATGACGGACACGGTGAGCACCGGCAGGACGAGATGCAGCAGCCCCTGCCACGGATTCTCGGTGAGCGGCACATAGCCGGTGGCCGGCAGGATCCGCAGCCAGTCGGCGAAGAGCAGCACGAAGGCCGTGGCCGTCACGAATTCCGGCAGCGACACGCCGAGATAGGACAGGAGGCTGACCAGCAGATCCGAGAGCCGGCCGCGCCGGATGGCGGCGAGGATGCCGAGCGGCACCGCCACCACCAGCATCAGCCCGATCGCGAAGACCGCGAGCAGAAGCGACCGGCCGAGGGCCTCGACCATGACCGGCCCGACCGGCTGGCCGGTGCGCAGCGAGACGCCGAAATCGCCCTGCACCACGCCGGCCAGCCAATGCCCGTACTGGGCCCAGACCGGGGCGTCGAGCCCCATCCGGTCGCGGACCGCGGCCAGCGCCTCCGGCGTCGCGTTCTCGCCCAGCATCATGGTCGCGGCGTCGGCGGGCAGCACCTGGGTGATGCCGAAGACGATCACCGACACCACGGCGAGGGTGTAGAGGATCAGGAGGCACCGCTTGAGGAGATAGCTCGGGGACAAGGGGGATCTCCGCCGCCGCGGTCAGCCGCGCTTCGGGGCGCCGTCGCCCAGCCAGACATGGTCGAGCCGGAACACGGCGCCGCGCGGATTCAGCTTGTAGCCCTGGACGTAGTCGCGCTGGGCGGTCAGCAGGTCGAAGAAGACCGGGATGATCGACGGCACCTCGTCGATCATCAGCCTTTGCGCCTGGGCGTAGAGGTCCCGGCGCTTCGCCTCGTCGGCCGTGGCGCGGGCGTCGCCGACCAGCTTGTCGAACGCCGCGTTGTTCCAGTGCGTCTCGTTCCAGGCCGCGGTCGAGGTGTAGAGCAGCGAGAAGATCGCATCCGCGGTGGGCTGCATGTTGTAGAAGCCGACATAGAAGCTCCCCTGCTTCCACACCTGGTCCAGATAGGTGCTGTGCGGCATCGTCTGGACCTCGATGTTGAAGCCCGCGGGCTTCGCCATCTCCCGCACCGCGACCGCGAGCTGCGTCCGCACCGCCGGCCGGTCGGAGGCGATCAGGGTCAGGTCGAGGCCGCCGCCGTGGCCGGCCTCGGCCAGCAGCGCCTTGGCCCGGTCGATGTCCGGCGCCTCGAGCGGGGCATCGCTGTAGAAATGATAGGCCGAGTTGATCGGGGAATCGTTGCCCGGCGTGCCGAAGCCCTCGGCCACGAATTCGACCATCGCCTCGCGGTCGATGGTGAGCGCCAGGGCCTTGCGGACCCGGGCGTCGTCGAACGGCTTCTGGTTGCAGCCGAGGATGATGTTGCAGAACTGGCCCGACGGCGTGCGCAGCACGCCGACGCCGTCCGCGCCCTGCAGGCGCTGGTACTCGGTCGGCACCAGGTTGAGCATCAGGTCGGTGTCGCCCGAGATCAGGGCCGAGCCTTCGGCCGAGGTGTCGGGGTAGATCACGACCTCGACACGGTCGAGATAGGGGCGCGCGCGGTCGTAATAGGCGTCATTGCGGGCGACGACGACCTGCCGCTCCGGCTCGAAGGAGACGAGCTTGAACGGGCCGGTGCCGACCGCCTCGCGGTCGAGCCGGCCGAGGCCGCCCTGGATCACCGCCTTAGGCACGATCTTGGCGTTGGTGTAGGCCAGCGCCACCGGCAGGTCGGCATAGGGGGTCGCGGTGGTGAACACCACAGTGGTGTCGTCCGGCGCCGCGACCTTCGTGATCGGCCCGACATTCTGCCGCGCCGGCGACGCGGTCTGCGGGTCGAGGATCGCCTCGAAGGTGGCGACGACGTCGGCCGCGGTGCAGGCGCTGCCGTCGTGGAAGGTCAGGCCGGAACGGAGCTTGAAGGTCCATTCGGTCAGATCGGCCGAGCTGCTCCAGCTCTCAGCCAGGTCGGGCTCGGCCGTCATCTCGGGGCTGAGGCGGGTCAGGCCGCTGTAGAGCAGCTCCGCCACCAGGTATTCCGGGTTCACCCGGGTCAGCAGCGGGTTGAGCTTCGCCACCGCCTGGTCGACGCTCATGCGCAGCGTGCCGCCGCGCTGCGGCGCCGCGGCGAGGGCGCGCCCGCCGGTCAGGGCGAAGCCGGCGACGGCGGCGGTCGCGGCGAGGAAGGTGCGTCGGTCGACGAGGCCCGATCGGATCATTTTTTGGCTCTCCCTGTCAGCATTCGGATGGTGTGATTGGCCCCGCGCCGTCGTCGTCGAAGTCGCGGCTGAGATAGAGCAGGACCGCCCGCGCCAGGGCGACGACGTCCTCCATCGTCGTGAACTCGTCCGGCGCGTGGGTGTTGTTGTCGGGCCGGCTCAGCCCGCCCAGCAGGATCTCGCGGATGCCGGCCTGCTGCACGAAGCCCATGTCGGAGCTGGTCGAGGAGCCCCAGGCGCGGAACGCCTCCGGCGCCCAGCCGAAGCCCTGCGCCAGCGCCGCCTGCCAGCGCGGCCAGTGCGGCCCGCCGGGATCGGAGACCGGGGCCAGATGGCCGACCATGTGGGTCTCGACCCGCAACGCCCGCGACGGCGCCATCGCCGCCCGGACGGTCTGCTCCATCTCCGCCCGGACCGCCTCGAACGCCTCCTCCGGCGCGTAGCGGCGGTTGATCAGGATCTCGAACACCGCGGGCAGCGACGAGCCCTTCTGCCCGCCATGCAGCGCGGCGATGGTCAGCCGGCCATGCAGCGGCCGTCCCTCGTTGTGCGGCGGCGGCGGCAAGGCGGAGACCCGGGTCTCGACCTCCGCCTTCAGCGCCATCAGCGCCTGCAGCAGCGGGATCGCCTCCTCCACCGCATTGATGCCGCCGACCGGATCGCCGGAATGGGCGCCGCGGCCGTGGATGCGGATCAGCAGGTCGATGCTGCCGAAGCAGCCCGCCCAGATCCGCGGCGCGGCGCCGCCGTTGAAGCTGAGCAGGTGTCCTTCGACCAGCCCCTGCTCCGCCAGGTGGCGGATGCCGGGATAGAGGCCGCCTTCCTCGTCGGTGCACAAGAGCAGCACCGGGTCGAACCGCAGCGGCAGGCCGACGCTCCGGATCGCGCGCAGCGCCGCGAGCGTGGCGGCGATGGTGCCCTTCATGTCGGCTGCGCCACGACCGTAGAGACGGCCGCCCTCGCGGGTCAGGGCCAGGGGCGGCCGGGTCCAGCCGGCACCGGGCGGCACCGTGTCGGTGTGGTAGTAGAGGCTGCAGGCCGGAAGGCCCGCGCGACGCTCGGCGATCAGGTTGACTCGATCGCCGTGAGCCCCACCCTCCCCGGCCTGCCACAGGGATTCGGGGACGCTGACGCGGCGGAAGCGGAAGCCGAGCGGCGCCAGCAGGGTTTCCATGAGATCGGCGAAGGCGTGGTAGCCGTCGCCAGGGGGAAAGGAGGTGTCGATGGAGACCAGCCGGGACAGGTCCTCGACGATCGCGGCGTCATCGGCCGCGATCGCGACCCAGGCCTCGCCAAGGCCTGCCGACAGGTGCCCACCCGACACTTCGCCTCTCCACAAGCAAGTTTATTTCCTATAAACTATATATGAATAAGAGAACGGGATCCGATGCCTGTCAACGACGAAAACGCCCGCGCGCAGGACGGCACGGCCACCGAGCCGGCCGTGCCGCGGTTGAGCGCGGATACGGCGCCGCTGTACGAGATGGTGAAGCGGCACATCTCCGACGCGATCCTGATGGGGAAGTGGCCGTCCGGAACGGTGCTGCCGAGCGAGGTATCGCTCGCCCAGTCCTTCGGGGTCGCCGTCGGCACGGTGCGCCGGGCGCTGTTCGACCTGGCGACGGAGGGGCTGCTGGCCCGACGCCGGAAGACCGGGACCGTGGTGACGGGGCGCAGCCCGCACCAGACGCTGCGCTTCTTCTTCCAGTACTTCCGCCTGCACGGGCGCGATGGAGCGCTGCTGCGCTCGCAGGCCGCCGTCCTGTCGCTCGCGGTGGAGCGCGGCAGTCCGGAGGAATGCACGGCCCTGGACCTGACGCGCGGCGCGCCGGTGCTGCGGCTGCGGCGGGTACGGCGGATCGACGGACGCCCGATCATGCATGACCGCTTCATCCTGCCGGCCCCGCGGCTGCCGGGTTTTCCGGACCGTCCGGAAGACGTGCCGGAACTGCTCTACCTGCACCTGTTCGAGCGGTACGGGATCCGCATCTCGGCGGTCCGGGAGCAGGTGACGGCGGAGCTCGCCGATACCGAGGATTGCGCCCTGCTGGCCCTGACTCCGCCGGCGGCGGTGCTGGCGATCGACGAGATCGCCTATGACCAGGCCGGCACGCCGACCATACTGGCGCAACACCGCGCGACCACGGCGGATCACTGCTACATCAACGAGGTCCGTTAGATGATGGAAGAGCGTGCATGCGAATTGAGCAGCCCGCCTCCCTGCGCCCATCGATCATACGGCCGGTACATTCGGTCGCGGTGTCTTGGCACCGCCGGACGGTTATATTAAATCCAAATGGTCTCCGGGCGTTTGTCTGACGGTCCCGGCTTCGGAACCCAGATGGCCCCGTACGACGCACCCTGCCGCAGCGGCATCCTGCCCGAGACTCCGATCAAGACGGCCTCCGTCCGTCCGATCGTCGTCGGCTCGTACAACGTGCACAAATGCGTCGGGCTGGACCGGCGCTTCGACCCGCTGCGCATCGCCGCCGTGGTCGCCGAGCTCGACGCCGACGTGGTCGCGCTGCAGGAGGTGGACCGCCGGTTCGGCCGCCGCTCCGGCCTGCTCGATGCCGAGACGCTGCGCCGCGACAGCGGCCTGCATCTGGTGCATGTCTCCGATCTGCCCGACGGTCATGGCTGGCACGGCAATGCGCTGCTGGTGCGGGAGGGCGTGGTCACCCGCCTGCGCCGCCTGACGCTGCCGGGAGCGGAACCGCGCGGCGCCATCGTCACCGAGCTGGCCCTGCCGGCCGGCCGCCTGCGGCTGGTCGCGGCCCATTTCGGCCTGCTCCGCCGCTGCCGGATGCGCCAGTCCGCCATGATCCTCGACGAGATCGCCGCGGGCGAGAGCATGCCGACGCTGCTGGTCGGGGACCTCAACGAGTGGCGCCCCGGTCGGCGCTCCTCGCTGCGGCCGCTCGACGCCCTGTTCGGGCCGCTGCAGGCCAGCCCGCCCAGCTTCCCCGCGCCGCTGCCCCTGGTCTCGCTCGACCGCATCCTGGGCTGGCCGCAGGGCGTGCTGCGTCAGGTCGAGGTCCACCGCAGCCCGCTGTCGCGGATCGCCTCGGACCACCTGCCGCTGCGGGCCGTGATCGACTTGGCCATCCCCCTGCCCGCCGCCTCGGCGCCGCTGTCGGAAGCCGCCTGACGCGCAGCATCCTCAGCGGGACGCGTCGACGCCGAGCTCCTTCGCCATCGATTCGAACTCGTCACGGATGTCGTTGAGCGTTGGCAGGCCCAGCGCCTTCAGCTCCGCATGCACCTTCCGCGCGGGCTCGGAATCGAGGTCGCGCTTGAAGTTCACCACGACCTCCTTCGCCGAGCCGTAGCCGCGATAGCGCTCGACCTCGGTCCGGGTCGCCTTTTGGACATGCTCCAGCTTGCGCGTCTCGGCCTCCGACTTCCCCTCGGCCTGGGCCTTGAGGACCGGGTCGAAGGCCCGTCTGGTGACGAAATCGACCAGCTTCTCCCTGGCGTCGGGCATGGTGTCCTCCTGCCGGCTATACCGTGGATCGCTTCAGGATGTACGGGCCGGAATCATCCGCGGTTCCCCTCCCCCTGGCTGATGGCACCGGCCGGCATCGGCTCTGACCGAGGCCCTGTGCCGAGACAACGGACTGGGTTCCCATCTTGGAACGCAGCGAACCCGCCCCAGATTGTTGAGTCGGTATCGGCATTGAGTCAGTCTTCCATCGTCGCCGATCGGCCCCGAGCGGGCGCGGCCAACATGGAGTCGATGGCATGGCCAAGGTGCTCGCCTGTATCGACGGCTCGATCTACTCCCACAGCGTCTGCGATCTTTCCGCCTGGGCCGCGTCGCGGCTGAACCAGCCGGTCGAGCTGCTGCACGTGCTGGGCCGCCGCGAAGTGTCGACCATCCCGGTCGACATCAGCGGAACGCTGGTCGCCTATTCCCAGGACATCCTGGCCGAGCTGGCGGCGATGGACGAGCAGCGGGCCGGCCTGTCGCAGAAGCGCGGCCGGCTGATCCTCGACGAAGGCCGCACCCGGCTGAAGGAGGCCGGCGTCGCCGATGTCGACACCCATCTCTACAACGGCGACCTGGTCGAGACGGTCGGCGAGTTCGAGCCCGACGCCAGCGTCATCGTCATCGGCAAGCGCGGCGAGGCGGCGGATTTCGCCAAGCTGCATCTCGGCTCGAATCTCGAGCGGGTGGCGCGCGCCGCCAAGAAGCCCGTGCTGGTCGCCGCCCGCGCCTTCAAGCCGATCGGGCGCTTCCTGATCGCCTTCGACGGCGGCCCGAGCGTGACCAAGGCGGTCGAGCTGATCGCTGACGGCCAGCTGCTGCGCGGGCTGGAAGGCCATCTGCTGATGGCCGGCAGCCCGGACGAGGAGGCCGAGGCCAAGCTGGATGCCGCCGAGGCCAGGCTGCGGGACGCCGGCTGGGACATCCGCGCCCGGATCCTGCCCGGCGAGCCGGAGGCGGTGATCGCGGCCGAGGTCACCGAGGCGTCGATCGACCTCTTGGTGATGGGCGCCTACGGCCATTCCCGCATCCGCAACCTGATCATCGGCAGCACCACCACCGCGATGGTGCGGTCGTGCCTGATCCCAGTGCTGATGCTGCGGTAAGCCGAGCGACGCTACACCCGCTCCAACGGCCGGTGCGGCTCGGGCGGCAGCTCGATCCCGATCGGGTCGCCGGAGCGCACCATGCCGCCGGCCAGGACGATGCCCATCACCCCGGCTTTGCGCACCAGATTGCCGGCCTCGTCGCGGCCGACGACCAGCTTCAGCAGGCCCTGCCGGAAGCCGTCGATCTGGCTGCAGGGGTTGCGCAGCCCGGTGATCTCGACCACCGCCTCGGCGCCGAGCCTCAGCTTCGCGCCGGTCGGCAGGCCCAGCAGGTCGATGCCGCGGGTGGTGACGTTCTCGCCCAGGTCGCCGGGCACCACGGTGAAGCCGGCGGCCGCCAGTTCGTCATGCAGCTCGCCCTGGATCAGATGCACCTGGCGCAGATTGGGCTGGGTCGGGTCGACCTTCACCCGGGACCGGTGCTTCACCGTCTTTCCCATATGGGCGTCGCCCTCGACGCCGAGCCCGGTGAGCAGACGGATCATGTCCAGCACCGGCTTGCTGAAGTCGTGGGTCGGGCTGAGGCCGACGGCAGTCACCACGCCGGTCATGCCGACATCCCCGTCAACGGATAGCGGCCGGTGATGCGGAACGGGGATTGCCGGTCGTCCTGCTCATAGACCGCGATCGCATCGATCCGCAGCGGATCGATGCAGACGGGCACGGTCCGCTCGGCCAGCGCGGCGCGCACCTGCTCATGCTCCGCCGTGTCGGTCAGGCGGGCGGTCAGGGTCATGTGGAAGCGGAACTCGTCGAACACATAGGGATAGCCCCAGCGTTCGAGATGCCGGTCCTGCGCCGGGGTCAGCGGCGACTGTCGCCGCCGTTCCAGCTCCGCGGCCGTGAGCGGCGCGCGGAACTGGTCGAACGCCTCGACACAGGCATCGGCCAGGGCGTGCACCTCGGGCGCGTCGGCCGAGGGCACCAGGGCCAGGAAGCCGCCGATCGAGGCGAGCGTCAGCGCCGGGCCGGTCGCCGGGGCACGGCCGGCGGCAAAAGCCTCGGCGGCCGCGTGCAGCGCGTCGCCCGACACATCCTCGGCAAGCGCGAACGGCGCCTTCAGCGTGGCGTGGAAGCCGTAGTGGCGGGGGTCTGCGGTGATCGCGTGGAACCGGTCGAGGCCGATACCGTCGAACCGCGGCTGCGGCCGCGGCTCGCCCGTCTCCGGATCGCGGCCGAGCAACTCGGCGCCGAGCTCCGCCAGGGCGGATTCGGGAGGCGGTGCGAAGTAGATCGCGTAGCGTCGGGTCATGCTCAGGCGACCCGTTTGCCGGCGCGCCAGACGCCGCGGATGTGCGGCACGCCGTCGATCAGGCGGAAGCGGACGAGATCGGCCCGCAGCCCCGGCGCGATCCGCCCACGGTCGTCCAGCCCCGCCGCCCTGGCCGGGTTGGCGCTGACCAGCGCCACCGCCCCCGGCAGGCCGAGCCCGACCGGCGTCTCGGCCAGCATGCAGACGGCATGCAGCATGCTGATCGGCACGTAGTCCGAGGCGAGGATGTCGAGCAGCCCGGCGGCCGCCAGCTCCGCCGCCCCGACATTGCCGCTGTGCGAGCCGCCGCGGACCACGTTCGGGGCGCCCATCAGGATCGACAGGCCATGGCTGCGCGCCGCCTGGGCCGCGCCCGCCGTGGTCGGGAACTCCGAGATCGACACGCCGAGCGACACCGCCTCGTCGACATGGGCCGGGGTCTCGTCGTCATGGCTGGCCAGCGCCACGCCACGGCGGGCGGCGAGCTCGGCGATGGCGAGGCGATGCCGGTGGGCATGCGCCTCCTGCGCTGCCTGCCGCTCCTTCATCAGCACGTCCAGCTCCGCCTCGCTGTAGCGGTGGCGGTTGGCCTGGCGCCACTTCTCGACCTGGGCGTACTGCCGCTGGCCGGGCGTGTGGTCCATGATCGAGAGCAGGCGGACCGCCGGGTCGTCGATCAGAACCGACAGGTAGTCCAGCACATGCGGGTCGGCAACCTCGCAGCGCAGATGCAGGAAGTGGTCGGCCCGCAGCATGTCCTGGCGGCGCGCCGCCTCCAGCCCGTCGACCATCGGCCGCAGCAGGCTGCCGCGCGGCACGCCCTTGTGCTCGCCCATCAGCGACAGGCTGTCGAACACGGTGGTGATGCCGGCCGTGGCGACCTGGGCGTCATGCGCCATCGCGGCCGAGACGCTGTTCCACATCACCCCCGGCCGCGGCGCCACATGGCGCTCGAGATGGTCGGTGTGCAGGTCGATCAGTCCGGGGATCAGGTAGTCGCCGTCGAAATCGTCGCCGGAGGCCTCCCCCCTCCCTTCGTCAATGGCCACGATGCGGCCGTCCTCGACCCGCAGCGCTCCGGTGACGACAGCCTCGGGGGTGACGATCCGGGCGTTGGAAAAAATCAGATCCGTGCTCATGCGGCCGCCTTGTAGAGCGTGACGTCGAAGATCCGGGTCGCCACCCGGTCGCGCACCACCGTGTCGTGGAAGATCCCGACGATGGCGGCGCCGCGTGCCTTGGCCTCCTCGATCAGCTCGATGACCACGCGCCGGTTGTCGGCGTCGAGCGAGGCCGTCGGCTCGTCGAGGAGAAGAATGGGATACTCCATCGCGAAGCCATGCGCGAGATTGACCCGCTGCTGCTCACCGCCGGAGAAGGTGGCGGGCGGCAGCGACCACAGGCTCTCGGGCAGGTTCAGCCGGGCCAGCAGCGTGCGGGCGCGGCGGTCTGCCTCTGCCTCGGCGACGCCGGAGGCGAGCATCGGCTCCTTCACTATCTCCAGCGTCGGCACGCGCGGGATCACCCGCAGGAACTGGCTGACATAGCCGAGCGTCCGGCGCCGGACCTCGAGGATCCGGCGCGGTGTCGCGGCGGTGATGTCGACCGGCTCGGTTTCATGCCGGATCAGCACCCGCCCGGCCGAAGCCAGGTAGTTGCCGTAGAGGGTGCGCATGAAGGTGCTCTTGCCCGCGCCGGATGGGCCGCCCAACACGACGCATTCCCCCGCGGCCACGGTGAAGTCGACGCCGCCGAACACCGGCAGCCGCACCCCGCCTTGGTTGTGGAGAACGAAGGTCTTGGACAGGCCGGAGACCTCGATCATCGGAGTCGTGTTCGGCATGGCTCAGACCTGCAGGACGGAGGAGACGAGGAGCTGGGTGTAGGGGTGCTGCGGGTCGTCCAGCACCTGGTCGGTCAGGCCCGTCTCCACCACCCTGCCGTGCCTCATCACCATCAGGCGGTCGGCCAGCAGGCGGGCGACGGCGAGGTCGTGGGTGACCAGCACCACGGCGATGCCGAGCCGGCGCACCAGCCCGCGCAGCAGGTCGAGCAGCCGGGCCTGGACCGAGACGTCGAGGCCGCCGGTCGGCTCGTCCATGAAGACCAGGCGCGGGTTGGTGACCAGGTTGCGGGCGATCTGCAGCCGCTGCTGCATGCCGCCGGAATAGGTCGCCGGCCGGTCGTCGATGCGGCCGAGATCGAGCTCGACTTTGTCCATCCAGTCCTGCGCCTGGCCGCGGATCTGGCCGTAGTGCCGGGCGCCGACAGCCATCAGCCGCTCGCCGACATTGGCTCCGGCACTGACATCCATGCGCAGCCCGTCGCGCGGATTCTGGTGCACGAAGCCCCAGTCGGTGCGGGCCAGCATCCGCCGCTCCGGCTCCGACAGCGCGTAGATGTCGGTCAGGCCGCGGACGCGGGTGTCGAAGGCGACCGTGCCGGCGCTGGGCGGCAGCCGGCCGGAGATGCAGTTCAGCAGCGTGGTCTTGCCCGACCCGCTCTCGCCGACGATGCCCAGCACCTCGCCGGTCGACATCTCGAAGGCGACGTCGCAGCAGCCGGTGACGGCGTCGCCGTACAGCTTGGTCAGGCCCTCGACGCGCAGCAGGGTGTCGCCGCTCATGCCTCGGCTCCCTTCGGCTCATGAGCCTGCTCGACCGTGCGGTCATAGGCGGCCAGCGCCTCGCCGCTCAGGGCGCCGCGATGGCCGGCCTCGCGCCGGGTGCGGCAGTGATGGCTGTCGGAGCAGACGAACATGTGACCGCCGGCATCGTCGAGCACGACCTCGTCGAGATAGCTGTCCTCGGCCCCGCACAGGGCGCAGGGCTGGTCCCAATGCTGGATGGTGAAGGGATGGTCCTCGAAATCCAAGCTGACCACCTGGGTGTAGGGTGGAATGGCGTAGATCCGCTTCTCACGCCCTGCCCCGAACAGCTGCAGCGCCGGGTTCATGTGCATCTTCGGATTGTCGAATTTCGGGATCGGCGACGGTGCCATCAGATAGCGGCCGTGCACCATCACCGGATAGTCGTAGGTGGTGGCGATATGGCCGTAGCGGGCGATGTCCTCGTACAGGCGGACATGCATCAGCCCGTAATCGGCATAGCCGTGCATCATCCGGGCCTCGGTCTCGCGCGGCTCCAGCCGCCGCAGCGGCTCCGGCTGCGGCACCTGATAGACCAGGATCTGGCCCTCGGCCAGCGGCTGCTCCGGGATGCGGTGGCGGGTCTGGATCACCGTGGCCTCGGAGGTCGCCTCGGTGGTGGCCACCCCGGCGACGCGGGCGAAGAAGCGGCGGATGTTGACGGCGTTGGTGGTGTCGTCGGCGCCCTGGTCGATCACCTTCAGCACGTCGTCCGGACCGATGATGCTGGCGGTGACCTGGATGCCGCCCGTGCCCCAGCCATAGGGCACCGGCATCTCGCGGCCGCCAAACGGCACCTGGTAGCCGGGGATCGCCACCGCCTTCAGGAGCGCCCGGCGGATCATCCGCTTGGTCTGCTCGTCGAGATAGGCGAAGTTGTAGCCGGGGTCGCGCCCGACTGTTGTCTCTGCGGTCTCGGCGTTCATTCCGCCGCCTCCTTCCGGGTCGCCGCATCGTCCCCCGCCTCGCGGGCGCGGCGCTCATGCTCCGCCCGCAGCCGGCGGATCAGCTCCAGCTCGGCCTGGAAGTCGACGTAGTGCGGCAGCTTGAGATGCTGCACGAAGCCCGAGGCCTCGACGTTGTCGCTGTGCGCCAGCACGAATTCCTCGTCCTGCGCCGGGTAGCGCGCGGCCTCGCCCAGGTCGCGGGCCCTGAGCGCCCGGTCGACCAGCGACATCGCCATGGTCTTGCGCTCGCAATGGCCGAAGGCCAGGCCGTAGCCGCGGGTGAATTGCGGCGGCGCCGATTTCGACCCGGCGAACTGGTTCACCATCTGGCACTCGGTGACGGTGATCTCGCCGATCTCGATCGGGAAGCCCAGCTCCTCCGGCACGATCTCGACCGCCACCTCGCCCAGCCGGATCTCGCCGGCGAAGGGATGGTTGCCGCCATAGCCGCGCTGCACCGAATAACCCAGCGCCAGCAGGAAGCCCTCGTCGCCTCTCGCGAGGTTCTGCAGCCGCTGGTCGCGGTCGGCCGGCAGGGTCAGCGGGTCGCGGGTCAGGTCGACCGGCTCATGCCCCTCAGGCGTCTCGGCCTCACGCTCGATCAGCCCCTCGCGGTTGAGGATGTCGACCACGCGCGGCACCGGCCCGTCCGGCCCCGCCTCGCCCTGCGGTGCCGCCGGCGGCTCGCCCGAAGCGGCCAGGGCGAAGTCGATCAGGCGATGGGTGTAGTCGTAGGTCGGGCCCAGGATCTGGCCGCCCGGGATGTCCTTGTAGGTGGCGGAGACGCGGCGCCGCACCGTCATCCTGGCGGTGTCGACCGGCTCCGACACCGCGAAGCGCGGCAAAGTGGTGCGATAGGCGCGCAGCAGGAAGATGGCCTCGACCAGGTCGCCCTGCGCCTGCTTGATCGCCAGCGCCGCGAGATCGCGGTCGTACAGCGAGCCTTCGGCCATCACCCGGTCGACGGCCAGGCCCAGCTGCTCGCGGATCTGGTCCGGGGCGATCTCCGGCACCGCCGGATCGCCGCGGCGGGTCTCCGCCAGCAGCGTCTGGGCGTTCTCGATCGCGCGCTCGCCCCCCTTGACGGCGACATACATCGGATCAGCCCTCCCAGCGGGTGGTGCGCGGCAGGCCCAGCATCCGGTCGCCGCAGGTCAGCAGGAGATCGACGCCGAGCGGATAGGCGAAGCCATTGGCGGCCCAGTCCTCACGGAACCAGGCCGGCAGGCCGGCGATCCGGGCGGGCTCGGCCCCGGCGATGCCGGGGCCGGCGAAGCGGCCCGCCTCCGGCCCGTCCAGCGCCGGCACCTCGACCACCAGCGTCGCCGAGCGGTCGGGGTAGCGGTCCTCGCCCAAAGCCAGGCCGCCGAGCCGCGGCAGGGCGGCGGCATCGGCCACCAGCAGGAAGGCGGCCGCGGCCGGGTCGGCGACCAGCGGCGCGCCGGTGTGGAAGCGCAGGAAGCTCTGCACCGCCGGGGTCGCCAGGGCCGGGTCCAGCCAGACCGGCGTGTCGAAATCGACCAGGGTCAGCGCCGCCGCCGTCATGGCGCGGCCGAGCGGGGCCGGCGCCGCGACCGGTTCCGGGCAGGCCACCGGCCGGCCGGGCCGGGACATGGCGTCGAGCACGGCGCGGAACACCGACTGGCTGCCGAGCACCGGGTCGGCGAAGCCGGGCAGCAGCGCCGCGGAGTCGAGGATGGCGGTCATCGCGGATTCTCTCCCCGCACCATGGTGAAGAAGTCGACGCGGGTCGCCGCCGCCTTGCGCCGGGCGGCCATGCGCGTCTCGGCCTGAGCCCGGCGCAGCGGCGCAATCAACGCGGACTCGACGGCCTCGCGCCGGTCGGTCTGCAGCAGGGCGTCGGCGCGCGCCGCGATCTCGGCATGGCGGCGGTCGCGGCCGGCGACATAGGCGAAGCCCAGCACCTCGCTGCCGTCGAGGCGAACGGTGCAGCGCGTCACCGTCATCTCCCCGAGCGCGAAGGCCATGCCGTCGCCGCCGGCGCGGCCGCGCACCATCACCATGCCGGTCTCGGCCGGCCGCAGCGTGGTGAAGCCGGCCCCGTCCCCGAGATCGGACCACAGGCGGTGCAGCGTCGCCGGATCCGCCTTGGCCAGCACGGCCATCCAGTCCCGGCGTTGTTCGGTTTTGTTGGTCATAGGCTGATAGACCTATTGCCTATTCATCTAGTCATCCGTATGTTTAGATCATGAACGGGATTCGACGACATCCGCAAGTCGGGAAGGATGAAATTTGCGTGACGGAGCCGGCATGAATTCGCACACCTCGCTCAGCCGCGGCGCCGGCGTCGCCCTGTGGCGCCAGATCAGCGAGACGCTGGAGCGGGAGATCCGCGACGGCGTGCACCCGGCCGGGGCACGGCTGCCGACCGAGGCCGAGCTGTCGGAGCGGTTCGGCGTCAACCGCCACACGGTGCGGCGGGCCATGGCGGAGCTGGAGGAGCAAGGGCTGGTCGACGTCACCCAGGGGCGCGGCACCTTCGTGCATCTCGGCGCCATCGCCTATCTGATCGGCCGGCGCACCCGCTTCCACGAGAACATGCGCCGGGAGAACCGGGCGGCGCGGCTGGAGCTGCTGGAGTCCGCCACCGAGGCGGCATCGGCGGCGGTCGCGCGGGAGCTGGAGGTGCCGGCCGGCACCCAGGTGATCCGGCTGGACACGCGGTCGCATGCCGACGGCCTGCCGCTGAGCCTCGCCAGCCACTACTTCCCGGCGGCGCGCTTCCCCGGACTGGTCGAGGTCTTCCGCGAGACCGGCTCCGTGACCACGAGCTTCGCCCGCTACGGCATTGCCGACTACACCCGCCGGCGCACCCGGGTCTCGGCCCGGCTGCCGGATGCGCGGGAGCAGCGGCTGCTCGAGATCACCCGCACCCGGCCGGTGATGGCGACCGAGGCGATCAATGTCGATGCCGAGGGCGCGGTGGTCGAGTTCGGCCTGTCCAGCTTCGCCAGCGACCGCATCCAGCTCGTCTTCGAGGGCTGACGAAACGGAAAACCGGGCGGGAGGCTGCCCTCCCGGCCCGGCTCTTCCGTCCCGGAGCGGGATCGCCGCTCCGAAAATCCCCGGCCGCCCTTGGGACGGACATGTGCGGCCGGGTCAGGTCCTGCAGGGCCGGCGAAGCGCCGGCCCGATGAGAGCCTAGTTCGCGCTGGCCAGTCGGCCGCTGTGGCTGGTCGCCCGCTGCGGCTCGGCCGTCGCCAGGGCCGAGGCGTTGCGCGCATGGTGCCGCTGCAGCATCGGCCGCAGGATCAGCACCGCCGAGAAGGCCGCGATCAGATCCATCGCCGCGACGGTGTACAGCACCGTCGACCAGGTGCCGGTCGCCTCCATCAGCAGGTTGCCGAACGGCACCAGCAGCGCGGCGACGCCCTTGGCGCAGTACAGCACGCCGTAGATCTTGCCGAGATGCTTGGTGCCGAAGGTGTCGCCCGCGGTGGCGCTGAACAGCGAGTAGACCTCGCCCCAGGCCAGGAACACCACGCCCGACAGGATCAGGAAGGCCCATGGGTTGTGGCCGAAGGTGCCGAGCGCGACGATGCCGATGCCTTCCATGGTGAAGGCGATGAACATCGTCTTCTCGCGGCCGATATGGTCGGACACCCAGCCGAAGAACGGCCGCGAGATGCCGTTCATGATGCGGTCGAGCATCAGGGCGAAGGGCAGCGCCGCCATGGTGAAGAAGAACAGGTTCACCGGCATGTCCTTGACGCCCAGATCCTGAGCGATGACGCCGAGCTGGGCCACCGCCATCAGGCCGCCGGTGACGGTGCAGATGAACATGCCGAGCATGACGTAGAACACCGGGGTCTGCAGCGCCTCGCCCAGCGTATAGTCGCGCCGCGACTGGGCGACCTTGGTCGAGTGCTTCACTTCCTCCTTGCCCGGCGCGCGCAGGAACCAGGCGGCGGCGAAGATGATGCTGCCCTGGATCAGCCCGAACCAGAAGAAGGCCGTCTGATAGCCCGAGCCGGCGATGACGCTGGCGATCGGGATGATGGTCAGGGCCGAGCCGGCGCCGTAGCCGCCGGCGGTCAAGCCCACGGCCAGTCCGCGCCGGTCCGGGAACCATTTCAGCGCGGCGTTGACGCAGGTGGCGTAGACGCAGCCGACGCCGATGCCGCCGATCGCGGCACCGACATAGAAGCCGGTCAGCGAGGTGGCGTAGGAGTTCACGATCCAGGACAGGCCGGTCATCACGCCGCCGACCAGAACCAGGGCGCGCGGGCCGTACTTGTCGATGAAGTAGCCCTCGATCGGGGTCAGCCAGGTCTGGACGATGACGAAGATGGTGAAGGCGGTCTGGATCGCGGCGCGGCTCCAGCCGTAGGTCTCCTGGATCTCCGGAACGAACAGGGTCCAGGCGTACTGGATGTTCGCGGCGGCGACCATGCAGACGATGCCAGCGATCAGCTGAATCCAGCGATTCGCGGGCGCTCTCCCCGTCCCGGCGCTCGCGTTGGAAATCGCACTCATGGCGATGGCTCTCCCAGTGTCTCGTTGCACTCGTTCGGCCGGTCGTTGACTGCCGGCGGTTCATTGGCCTCCGAAGGCCTATGCCGAGGATGGCTGCGGGATCGGGCCGGTCCTCCGGAATCCCCGGGAGACCGGCCCTGCCTGAACCCGAGCCGTCGGGCAGAGCCTGCAAAGGCGTAGGGCGCTGAGCGCCAATCGAGTCATGGAGGAAATCCGGCGCTGAGCGCCGCTTGGGCATCGAAGCCGGGCCGACATGTCGCGTCGCCCGGATACACGATCGGCGACGGCGCGGGCCGACACTCTCTTCTCCGTCGGCGGGTCCGCCCACGACCAGTCATGATCGGCAGGATTCCAACTGGTATACAAAATGTAATATGTCTGAACCCGGCCGGCCGCGCAACAGATTTGCAGCCGGACCGAGAGAGTCACGCCGGTTGTGTGACTCCGGGCTGCGTCGCCTCGCCCGTCTCACCTGCCGTCAAGGCTTCCGCCATGCCGCGGGCGATCTCGCGCTCGCCCATGATCACGGCATCTGCGCCGAGGCTGCGCAGATGCTCGACCTCGGCATCCGAATGCGCCCGGGCGATGATCGCGATGCCGGGATTGGCGGCCCGGGCCTGGCCGACGATCTGGCCGGCCTCGAAGGCATTCGGGACGGCGACGGCCAGCTGCCGGGCCCCCGGCAGGTTGGCCAGCGCCAGCACCTCCGGCACGGCAGCGTTGCCGATGATGGTCTCGATCCCGGCCTCGCGCAGCCGCGCCACCGGCTGGTCGGCATCCTCGATCACCAGGAAGGGCCGGCCGGCCGCCTGCAGCGCCGCGCCGATCAGGCTGCCGACACGGCCATAGCCGACCAGGACGACGTGATCCGCGAGCGCGGTCGGCACCGCCGGCTCGGCCAGCGTCGCCGCCTCGGCCGGGGGCGGTGCTTCGGGCGCCGCCGCAACCTCGGCCGGCGGCACCTCTTCGGACGGTGCGGCCGGCCCCGCACGCTCGAGCAGCGGCCGCAGCTTGCCGAAGGCGGTGAACACCACGGGATTGAGCAGGATCGACAAGATCGCGCCGCCCAGGATGAGATCGCGCCCCGCCTCCGGCAGCAGGCCGAGCTTGACGCCGAGCTCGGCCAGAATGAAGGAGAACTCGCCGATCTGCGCCAGGCTGGCGGAGATGAGGAGTGCCGTCGATACGGGATGGCGGAAGAGACGGACGATGACGAAGGCAGCGACCGACTTGCCGATGACGATGATGAACACCACGGCCAGCATCGGCAGCGGATCGCGCCACAGGCTGGTCGGGTCGAACAGCATGCCGACCGAGACGAAGAACAGCACCGCGAAGGCATCACGCAGCGGCAGCGTCTCCTGCGCCGCCGCGTGGCTCAGCTCGGATTCGCTCAGCACCATGCCGGCGAAGAAGGCCCCGAGCGCCAGCGAGACTCCGAACAGCTTGGCCGAGCCGAAGGCGACGCCGAGCGCGATCGCCAGCACCGCCAGGCGGAACAGCTCGCGCGACCCGGTGTGGGCCACATAGTGGAGCACCCAGGGGATCACCCGTCGGCCGACCACCAGCATCAGCGCGACGAAGGCGGCGACCTTCACCAGGGTCAGCGCCAGGATGCCGCCGACGCCGAGGTCGAGGCCGAGGGAGACGGCGAGCGGATCCGACCCGAGGTCGACGCCGCCATTGACCAGCCCGGCCAGCGCCGGCAGCAGGACCAGCGCGAGCACCATCGCCAGGTCCTCGACGATCAGCCAGCCGACGGCGATGCGGCCGCGCTCGGTCTCCACCAGCCGGCGCTCCTGCAGCGCCCGCAACAGTACGACCGTCGAGGCCACCGACAAGGCCAAGCCGAAGACCAGGCCGCCGGCGACGGTCCAGCCCAGCATCAGGGCCAGGCCGAGGCCCAGCGCCGTGGCGAAGCCGATCTGCACCACGGCGCCGGGCACGGCGATCGCCCGCACCGACAGCAGGTCCTTCAGCGAGAAGTGCAGCCCGACGCCGAACATCAGCAGGATGACGCCGATCTCCGCCAGCTCCGGCGCCAGGGCCTGGTCGGCGACGAAACCCGGCGTGTGCGGCCCGACCAGGATGCCGGCCAGCAGATAGCCGACCAGCGGCGGCGCCTTCACCCGATGGGCGAGGGCACCGAAGATGAAGGCAAGGCCGAGGCCGGCGACGATGGTGGCGATCAGGGGGGTGTCGTGGGGCATGGATGCGCCTCGGCCTCCGGAGCAGAGATGGTCGGGGATGCATCGGCCGGGCCGACACGGTGCCTATCATTTATGAACGAAGGGGCCGATCACAACCTTTGATATGTGGTGTTACGAGATTTTCTCCGGCCTCGAGCCGAGACGGCGCCGTTGGCCGTCAGCCCGGGCTGTGCCCGGCCAGGCGCGGCAGCAGCCGGGCCCAGCCGATCATGCCGTCGCGGAACCGCTCCAGCCGGAAGAACTCATTCGGCGAGTGATAGTCCTCATCCGCGGTCGAGAAGCTGAAGAACACCGTCTCGATCCCCAGGATGCGCCGGAAGACGGCACCGATCGGGATGGTCGCGCCCATCGCCACCCGCAGCGGCGGCTGGCCGAACAGCTCGCCCAGCACCGCCTCGGTCAGCGCCAGCACCGGCTGGTCCGCCGGCAGCGAGAAGGCCGGCGAGCCCGGGCCGTGGCGGCGGATCTCCAGGCGATACCCGGCCGGGGCGTGCTGCCGCAGATGCGCCTCGATCGCGGTGAAGACCCGCTCCGGATCCTGGCCGGCAACCAGGCGGCAGGAGATCTTGGCGCCGGCCTCGGCCGGGATCACCGTCTTGGTGCCGGGCCCGCCATAGCCGCCGGTGATGCCGTTCAGCTCCAGCGTCGGCTTCAGCCACTGCCGGACCAGGAGGTCCTCGGCCGAGGGCATGGGCTGCGGCGCCGGCGCGCCGATCGCCGCGAAATAGCCCTGCGGGTCGAAGCCGGCGGCGCGGATCGCCTCGATCAGCTTCGGGTCCGGCGGCGAGATGCCGTCGTGGAAGCCGGCGACCGCGACCTCCCCGGCCTCGTCGTGCAGCGTCGACAGCAACCGGGCCAGGGCCGGCAGCGGGTTCGGCGCGCTGCCGCCGTGCCGGCCGGAATGCAGGTCCTTGCCGGCGCCGTGCAGCTCGAGCTCCAGCGCCAGCATGCCGCGGCTGGCCACGGTGACGGTCGGCAGGTCGGGGCGCCACATCGCGCCGTCGGCCGACAGCACCACATCGGCCGCCAGCCGTTCGGCCTGCGCCTCGACCAGCGCCTCGAGATGGGCGCTGCCGCATTCCTCCTCGCCCTCGTAAAGGAACTTCAGGTTCACCGGCAGCCGGCCGTCGCGCTCCAGGAAGGCCTCGGCCACCAGGATCGGGATCAGCGACGGCCCCTTGTCGTCCGAGGCACCGCGGGCATAGAGGCGGCCGTCGCGGATCTGTGGATCAAAAGGCGGCGAGGTCCACAGCCCGACCGGATCCGGCGGCTGCACGTCGTAATGGCCATAGACCAGCACGGTCGGCGCACCCGGGGCGTGGCACCATTCCGCCGCCACCGCCGGATGGCCGTCGGTCGGCAGGATCTCGACCTGCTCCAGCCCGGCCCGCACCATGCGCTCGGCGATGAAGCGGGCCGCCCGCTGCACCTCCGGCGCATAGGCGGGATCGGTGCTGACGCTCGGGATCGAGCAGTACTGCTTCAGCTCCTCGACATGCCGCTCGAACCGGTCCAGCAGCAGGGTTTCGACCGTGCCCATCGTCTCCGTCCATGCATCGCCGCCGGCCGGCCAGCCGACTCGAAGCGAAGCACAGCACGGCGCGGGGGATGCCGTCGACCCTGGGCGGACAGGCTTGCCAGAGCGACCCCGGGCGTCGATGGTAGCCCGGTTCTGAATCCGGCCCGATCGACGATCCGACACACGCCGCCATCGCGACGGCCGCGCCCTTTCGGAGGATGGAGATGAAATACCTGCACACCATGGTCCGCGTCACCGACCTGGAGCAGTCGCTGCACTTCTACCGCGACCTGCTGGGCCTGAAGGAGACCCGCCGCAGCGAGAACGAGAAGGGCCGCTACACGCTGGTCTTCCTGGCCCCGCCCGGGCAGGAGGACGCGCCGATCGAGCTGACCTACAACTGGGACCCCGAGGTCTACACCGGCGGCCGCAACTTCGGCCATCTGGCCTACGAGGTCGACGACATCTACGATTTCTGCGACCGGCTGCAGAAGGCGGGCGTCACCATCAACCGGCCGCCGCGCGACGGCCGCATGGCCTTCGTCCGCTCGCCCGACAGCATCTCGATCGAGATCCTGCAGAAGGGCGGCGCGAAGCCGCCGGCCGAGCCCTGGCTGTCGATGCCGAACACCGGCGCCTGGTAGGCCGGACGAGGGGACGATGAGACCGGCGCCATCGCTTCGCATCGCCGTCCTCGCGGCGCTGCTGTCGGGCTGCGCCGGCCAGGCCGTCCCCTCTCCCTCGGTTGCCGCAACGGACACGCCGCTGCGCTGGAAGGCGCTGCTGGTCGCCGGCGACGACGCCGAGCCGGTGTTCGACAACGGCGTCGACGCGCTGCGGCACAGCCTGCTGTCCTTCGGCGTGGCGCCGGCCGATGTCGCCGTGCTGAAGGCCGATGCACGGCAGCCGGACGCAGTCGCGACCAAGGCGAATTTCGATCGCGCGGTGGCCGGTCTGGCCGGGCCCGCCGGAACCGGCTGCTTCGTCTATCTCACCTCGCACGGCATCGAGGGCCGCGGGCTGTTCGCTGCCGCCGAAGATACGGTGATCCCGCCGACCTATCTGGCCCAGGCCCTGGACGGCGCCTGCGCCGGCCGGCCGACCGTCCTGGTCACCTCCGGCTGCTATTCCGGCATCTACGCCGACACGCCGGCGCTGACGACGCCGGACCGCATCGTGCTGACGGCCGCCCGTGCGGATCGGCCGTCCTTCGGCTGCGGCAGCGGCGACCGCTACACCTATTACGACCAGTGCTTCCTCGCCTCGCTGAAACGGGGTGCGGCCTGGACCGCGATCGCGACCGAAGTCTCCGGCTGCGTCGCCCGGCGCGAGCGTGCCAAGCACTTCCAGCCTTCCCAGCCGCAATCCGCCTTCGGTCGCGACGTCGCCGGGCTGACGGCGTTCTGACGTCAGCCCCTCACCGGCCGCCGCATGAACAGGCGCGGGATGATGTCGATGCCCTTGGCGGCGATCATGTCGCGGATCGCGCCGAGGCCGGGGCCCAGCGCCTCGTCCGGCATCGGCAGGAAGCCGAGCCGGGCGTAATAGGGCGCATTCCAGGGCACGTCGCGGAAGGTCGACAGCGTCAGCTCCGGCAGCCCGCGGTCGCGCGCGACGGCGTCGAGTCGCTCGATCAGCGCCGCCCCCAGGCCGCGACGGGCATGGTCCGGATGGACGTCCAGCTCCTCGATGTGCAGCGTGCCGTCGACCTCGCTGAACAGGGCGAAGGCGACCGGCCGGTCGGCGGCATCGGCCACGACCAAGAGCCGCCCCTCCCGGGCCCGCAGCAGGACCTCCTGGCGCTCCGCAGGGTCCAGCGCCGCGATCTCCGGCAGGCCGACCTCGCGGAACTGCGACGCTGCCGCGACCTCGATGGCGCGGACGATCTCGACCTCGTCCGGGCGTCCCGGGCGGATGCGATAGGGTGCCGCCGCCGTCATGCGCTCAGCTCGGCGCGCTGTTTGCCCTCCGCCGCGGCGTCGCCGGCATAGGTGCCGGCGGCCAGCGCCAGATGGCGATGCAGCAGCGCCGCCGCCCATTCGACCTCGCCGGCCTCGAGCGCGTCGAGGATCGCCAGATGCTCGCGGCAGGACTGCTCGACCCGGCCCCGCGGCAGCTGCACGAAATCGGCGTATTCCTGCATCCGGCGCAGCGCGTTCTGCTGCCGCACCGCCTGCAGGAAGAAGCGGTTGCCGGACGAGGCCGCCAGCATCTCGTGGAAGGCGGTGTTGACCCGGAACCATTCTTCGGTGCCCACGCCCCCCGCGGCCCGGGCCAGGATGTCCTCATGCGCCCGGCGCAGCTGCTGCAGCCGGTCGCGGTCGACGCGGAAGCCCGGCTGCCGCAGCGCCGCGCATTCCACCACCATGCGGAACTGGTAGCTCTCGTTCACCGCCTCGTCGGTCTCCAGGCTGTCGACGAAGCGCCAGCCATGACCGCGCTGACGCTGCACCAGCCCTTCGGCGGCGAAGCGCATCAGCACCTTGCGCACCACGCCGCGCGAGGCGCCGTAGCGCGGGATCAGCTCCGCCTCCGACACCTCCTGCGGCAGGCGGCCATTGGCCCGGTCGGTCATGATCGCGACATAGACCTCCTCGCCCTCCGAGCGCGGGATCAGCTTGGCGATCTCATCGTCCCCTGGCCGGCGCAGCACGACGAAGCCGCGGCCGGACGCAGCCTCCAGCACCCCCTGCGCCACCAAGAGGTCGAGCGCGCCGCGGATCGGCGAGCGCGAGACCCCCAGCGTGCGGGCCAGCGCCTGCTCCGACACCCGCATTCCGGGCCCCCAGGCTTCGTCGCGCATCCGCTCGACGATCTGCCGGGCCAGTTCCAATTGCAGCGGGCTCGCCCGCTCCGCCGCTTCCGCCGCTGACACGCTGTGCTCCACGCTGTCCTGCCCTCCATGATAGCAATCGCGCGGCGCGGGAAAAGGGCGTGCGGCGAGCGTGTAAAAATCTTTCGACTTCGCAGCATGCCTCAAAAATGTGTTTTTCGTCTCCATAAAGCGCATTACGGTGTGGCCATCCGATGACAACGGGTCCCCGATCATGACGCCCTTCCCCTTCGTCGACATCCACGGCACGCCGCGCGAGCGCGGCCGGCAATACGGCGCCGCCGCGGCCGACCGCACCCGCAAGAGCGTCGAGGTCTATGCCCGGCAGCTGCGCGATCTCGGTTATGACTGGACGCAGATCCGCGGCTTCGTCGCCGATTTCGTGCCGAAGATGGACGCCTTCGCGCCGGAGCTGATCGAGGAGATGCGCGGTATCGCCGAGGGCGCGGAGCTGGACTTCGAGGCGGTGGCGCTGATCAACTGCCGCACCGAGGTGATGCAGCTGGCGCACCGGCGGAAAGGTCTGGTCGAGGACGATCCGGATGGCTGCACCGGCGCCGTGATCATGGGGTCGGCCAGCGCCGACGGCCAGTTGATCCACGGCCAGAACTGGGACTGGCGGGCCGAATGCGCCGAGACCGCGATCGTGCTGCGGGTGCGGCGCGAGGACGGGCCGGACGTGCTGACCTTCACCGAGGCTGGCGGCCTGGCCCGCAACGGGCTGAATTCGGTCGGCACCGCGATCACCGCCAACTATCTGGAATCCGACCGCGACTACAAGCTTGGGGTCGGCGTGCCGCTGCCGCTGATCCGCCGCAAGGCGCTGGAGCAGGAGCATTTCGCCCTGTCGATGCGGATCGTGGCGACGACGCCGAAATCCGCCTCGAACAACATGATCCTGAGCAATGCCGGCGGCTTCGCCATCGACTTCGAATGCGCGCCGGACGAGACCTTCGCCCTCTATCCCGAGGACGGCCTGCTGGTCCACGCCAACCATTGGCGCAGCCCGGTGGCGCTGACGAAGCTGAAGGAGGCCGGCATCCCGAGCTCGCCCGAGAGCTACTACCGCGACTGGCGGGTGCAGCAGCATCTCGAGGCCAAGCGCGGCCAGCTGACCGCCGAGGACATGAAGGCCGCCTTCTTCGACGATTTCGGCGCGCCCTACGCCGTGTGCCGGCCGCCGCGCCCGTCGTCGCGGAACAACCTGTCGGCCACCGTGGCGATGGTGATCATGCGCCCGGCCGAAGGGACGATGGAGGTGGCGCCGCTGCCTGCCCTGAACCGCACCTTCACCACCTACTCGCTCGACCTGTCCCGCCGGACGAAGAACGCGGCCTAACGCGGTCCGGCTCGTGCCAATGCCTCAACACAGGGAGGCCCTGTTGACCCGTCTTTCCCTTCTTGCGCTCGCGGCGGCGCTCGGGCTGTCCGGTACGGCCTGGGCGGCGCCGCCCTCCGACACCATCCGCGTGCAGCTGAACGGCGACCTGCGCAGCACCGACCCCGGCACCAAGCGCGACGACAACACCGATGCGGTGATCCTGCACGTCGTCGAGGGCCTGGTCGCCTATCGCGAGGACGCCACGGTCGGGCCGATGCTGGCCGACAGCGTCGCCGTCTCCGACGACGGCAAGACCTACACCTTCACGCTGCGCGACGGCGTCAAGTTCCAGAACGGCGCGCCGATGACCTCGGCCGAGGTGGTGTGGAGTTGGAAGCGCTGGCTCGACCCCAAGACCGAATGGCGCTGCCTGCCGGAGTTCGACGGCCGCGGCCGGATGAAGATCGAGTCGGTCGAGGCGCTGGACCCGAAGACGGTGGTGTTCAAGCTGAACACGCCGAGCGCCCTGTTCCTGACCACCATGGCCCGGACCGACTGCGCCGAGGGCGCCGTGATCCATCCGGATTCGGTCGGGCCCGACGGCAAGTGGATCGCGCCCATAGGCACCGGCCCGTACAGGCTGGAGAAGTGGGAGCCCGGCCAGTACGTCATCCTGAAGCGCTTCGCCGACTACGCCTCGCGCGGCGGCGAGCGCGACGGCTACACCGGCGGCAAGCAGGCACTGGCCGAGACCGTGCGCTTCACCATCATCGGCGACCCGGCGGCGGCGAAGACGGCGCTGCTGGCCGGCGACATCGACCTGGTGCCGGATGTCAGCGTCGCCGACAAGGCCGAGATCGATGGCCAGAAGGGTGTGCGCACCGAGCTGACCCAGACCCTGTCGATGAGCGCGATCCTGATCCAGACGCGCGATCCGCTGCTGAAGGATGTCCGCCTGCGCAAGGCGCTGGCGCTGGCGATCGACAACACCCAGATCGCCCAGGCGGTGACCCAGGGCACGTCGCCGCCCAACCCCTCCGTGATCCCGGCCGCCAGCCCCTACTACACCGATGTCGAGCGCCAGGGCTACGGAGCCGATGTCGAACAGGCGAAGGCGCTGCTGGCCGAGGCCGGCTACACCGGCCAGCCGATCAAGATGCTGGTCAACCGCAAGTACCAGAGCGTCTACGACACCGCGATCCTGGCCCAGGCGCTGGCGCAGCAGGCCGGCATCAACATCGAGCTCGAGGTGCTGGACTGGGGCGCCCAGTTGGACCGCTACACCAGCGGCCAGTACCAGACCATGTCCTTCAGCTACTCCGCCCGCATGGACCCGGCGCTGAGCTACGAGATGGTCTCGGGCCCCAAGGACACGCAGCCGCGCAAGGTCTGGGAGAATCCGGAGGCGCTGAAGCTGATCCAGGACGCGATGGTGACCAGCGATCCGAAGCAGCGCCAGGCGATCTTCGACCAGCTGCACAAGCTGCAGATCGCGGACGTGCCGCTGATCGTGACCTATAACGGGGCCGAGATCGCCGCGCTGTCCGACCGGCTCGAGGGCTACAAGCCCTGGGTGGCGTCGAAGCCGCGGCTGTGGAACGTGGCGATCAAGAACTGATCCGCTCGGGGGAGGCCGCGATGCTTCGCTTCCTGCTGCAACGCCTGGGCATGGCGGTGCCGACGCTGCTGGTCGTCGCCGTCATCGTCTTCGCCATGATCCGGCTGATCCCGGGCGATCCGGTGACGCTGATGCTGGGCGACATGGCGGATCCCTCCGCCGTCGCCGACCTGCGCCGGTCGCTCGGCCTCGACCAGTCGATCCCGGTGCAGTTCCTGTATTGGCTTGGCAACGCGCTGTCGGGCGATTTCGGCCATTCGATCAGCACCGGCCAGTCGGTGCTGCCGCTGATCATCGACCGGTTCTCGGTCAGTGCCAGCATCGTCCTGGTGGCGGTCGCCCTGGCCAGCCTGGTCGCCGTGCCCGCCGGCATGATCGCCGCTTGGCGGCAGGACAGCCCGCTGGACCTGGCCGTGATCTCCGGCGCCACGCTGCTGCTGTCGATCCCGAGCTTCTGGCTGGGCCTCTTGCTGCTGCTGCTGCTCGGATTGAAGCTGCAATGGCTGCCGGTGATCGGCTACGTGCCCTTCGGCGAGGATGCCGGCGCCGCCCTCTTGTACATGATCATGCCGGTGGCGACGCTGGTGCTGGTCGAGACCGGAGTGATCATCCGCATGGCGCGGGCCAGCACCATCGAGGTGATGCGGCTGGAATACATCACCCATGCCCGGGCCAAGGGCCTGTCGGAGAGTGCGGTGCTGTGGCGCCACGCCTTCCGCACCGCCTTCGCCCCGACCTGGACGCTGATCGGGCTGATGCTGGGCAACCTCTTGGGCGGCATCGCCGTGGTCGAGACGGTGTTCACCATCCCCGGCCTCGGCCGCCTGCTGGTCGATTCGATCTATGCCCGCGACTATCCGGTGGTGCAGGGCTGCCTGCTGTTCGTCGCCGGCATCTATGTCGTGGTCAACCTGATCGTCGACCTCCTGTATCCCCTGTTCGACCCGCGGGTGACGGCATGAGCGTGCAGGCCCATTCCCCTTCCGCCGTTGCCGGCCCGCGGCGCCGGATCCGCGCCAATGCGGCGATCGGCGGGCTGATCATCGGCGTGCTGGT
Organism: Inquilinus sp. NPDC058860; assembly: GCF_042743185.1. Lineage (NCBI taxonomy): Bacteria > Pseudomonadati > Pseudomonadota > Alphaproteobacteria > Rhodospirillales > Rhodospirillaceae > Inquilinus > Inquilinus sp. NPDC058860. Next base: position 153,297 of record NZ_JBHYMS010000007.1, read on the forward strand.
CGCGACCGCGCTGCTGAGCGCGGGGTGGACGCCCTACGACCCGCTGAAGATCGACATCCTGTCGCGCTTCAAGCCGCCGTCGGCCGCGCATTGGCTGGGCACCGACGAGTTCGGCCGCGACGTGCTGAGCCGGGCGATGAGCGGCGCCGCCACCAGCAGCTGGATCAGCCTCCTGACCGTCGCCACCGCGGTCACCGGGGGCACCCTGGTCGGGGTCCTGACCGGCTACATGCGCGGCTGGGTCGACCGCATCATCATGGTGTTCAACGACGCCCTTCTGGCCTTCCCCGGCATCCTGCTGGCGCTCGGCATCATGGCGGTGCTCGGCGCCAACAAATACGGCATCATCCTGGCCCTCGGCCTGGCCTACATGCCCTCGGTCGTCCGCGTGGTGCGCGGCACGGTGCTGTCGATCCGCGGCCGCGAATATGTCGAGGCGTCGCAGATCATGGGCAATTCCGAGCTGTTCACCATGGCCCGGCACGTGCTGCCGAACTGCATCGCGCCGCTGACCGTGCTGGCCACCAGCATGTTCGGCTGGGTGCTGCTGTCGGAAAGCGCGCTGTCCTTCCTGGGCCTCGGCGTGCCGCCGCCGGCCGCGACCTGGGGCAACATGCTGGCCGCCGCCCGGCCCTATATCGGCACCGCGCCCTGGCTCGGCATCTTCCCCGGCCTGTGCATCTCCCTCACCCTGCTCGGCATCAACCTGTTCGGCGACGCGATCCGCGACCGCCTCGACCCCAGGATGCAGCGATGAGCCCCCTCCTCTCGGTCGAGCACCTGACCATCCGCGCCGGCGACGGCGGCCCGGTGGTGGTCGACGACCTCAGCTTCGCCCTGCCGGCCGGCGAGATGCTGGCGCTGGTCGGCGAATCCGGCAGCGGCAAGACCATGGCGGCGCGCGCCGTGCTGGACCTGCTGCCGCCGCCGATGCAGCGGATCGGCGGATCGGTGCGCTTCGACGGCCAGGACCTGGCGGCGCTGCCGCCCAAGGGTCTGCGGAAGATCCGCGGCGCCCGCATCGGCATGGTGTTCCAGGAGCCGATGGTGTCGCTGAACCCGGCGATGCCGATCGGCCGGCAGATGGCCGAGGCGCTGAAGCTGCATCTGCGCCTGGACGATGCCGAGATCCGGCGCCGGAGCCTCGCGATGCTGGAGCGGATCCGCATCGCCGATCCGGAGCGGTGCCTGTCGGCCTATCCGCACGAATTCTCGGGCGGCATGCGGCAGCGGATCATGCTGGCCTCGGTGATGCTGACCAAGCCGGCCCTGCTGATCGCCGACGAGCCGACCACGGCCTTGGACACGCTGGTGGCGCGCGAGGTGCTGGACCTGATGGTCGAGCTGACGCGCGAGAACGGCACCGCGGTGCTGATGATCAGCCACGACCTGGCGATGGTCGCCCGCTACGCCCGGCACGTGGTGGTGCTGCAGCGCGGCCGTGCCGTCGACGGCGGCCCGACCGAGCAGGTGCTGCTGAGCCCGCGCGACGACTACACCCGCAAGCTCCTGGACGCGCTGCCGAAGCGCGGCCCGGCCCGGCCGCCGGTCGACCAGAGCGCGCCGCTGATCGCGGTCGAGGACGTCACCATCGACCATGCCGGCCGGCAGCGCCTGTTCTCGCGCACCCCGCCGAAGCGGGCGGTGGACGGGGTCAGCCTGGCGATCCATCCGGGCGAGACGGTGGCGCTGGTCGGAGGCAGCGGCAGCGGCAAGACCACGCTGGGCCGCGCCATCGTCGGCCTGCTGAAGCCGACCGCCGGCTGCATCCTGTTCCGCGGCCGGGACGTCCACGCGGACCGGCATGATGCCGCGGCGCGGGACCATCGGCTGAACTGCCAGATGATCTTCCAGGACCCCTACTCCTCGCTCGATCCCCGGATGAAGATCGGCGCCATCGTATCCGAGCCGCTGCGGCTGGCGCCGGAGATGTCGGCGCAGCAGAAGGCCGACCGGCTGGCCGAGACCCTGGCCGATTGCGGCCTGTCGCCGGATCACGCCCGGCGCTATCCGCACCAGCTGTCGGGCGGCCAGCGCCAGCGCGTGGCGATCGCCCGCGCCATCATCCGCCGCCCGGCCTTCGTCATCGCCGACGAGCCGGTCTCGGCGCTGGACATGACGGTGCAAAAGCAGATCCTGGAGCTGTTCCGGGCGTTGCAGGAGCGCTACGGCTTCGCCTGCCTGTTCGTGTCGCACGATCTGGGCGCGGTCGAGCAGGTGGCGGACCGGGTGGCCGTGATGCAGGCCGGCAAGATCGTCGAGGCCGGACCGCGCGACACGGTGTTCGACCATCCGCAGCACGACTACACCCGCGAGCTCTTGGCCGCGGCCCCGGCCCTGCACCGGCTGGACGGCGGCGGCTTCGAGCTGAAGGGCCGGCGCATCGCGGCGGCTTGAGAGACCGCCTGTAAATGCACCTGGTGCGGCCATCTGGAGACGGGCTTGAGCGCTTCCGGTGCTCACGGACTTGACGTCCGCTGCGCTCCGGCTCTCGAAACAATCACCAGCCGACTCACACCAGCGCATTTCCAAACGGTCTCTGAGGCCTCGCGCAGCGAGACCGGGTAAGGGCGGGTCCCCGGACGAGGACCACATGGCCGCGCTCGCCGTCCGACCTGGCCCTCCGCCTCTTGACTTCGCCACATCATGTAACATCTATGGTTACATGAAACGCGACAGCCGATTGTCGGGCGTGCTCCATGTCCTGCTGCACATGGCGGAGCTGGATCGCCCCGTGACCTCCGAGATCCTGGCCAAGGCCATGACCACCAACCCGGTCGTGATCCGGCGGATCATGGCGGGCCTGCGGGACCAGGGCTATGTCCGGTCGGACAAGGGGCATGGCGGCGGCTGGAGCCTGGCCTGCGACCTGTCGCGGGTGACGCTGCGCGACGTCTACGACGCTCTCGGCCGCCCGTCCCTGCTGGCCGTCGGCAACCGCACGGAGTCACCCGGCTGCCTGGTCGAGCAGGCGGTCAATGCGGCCCTCGGCCAGGCCTTCGACGAGGCCGAGGCGCTGCTGCTCTCGCGCCTCGGCGACGTGACGCTGGCGATGCTGAGCGCCGATTTCCACGCCCGCCTCGTCGCCCGCGGCGGATCCCACGACCTGGAGACTGTTCATGCGACATGACGCCATCGTCATCGGCGGCAGCTTCGCCGGCCTCACCGCGGCGCTCTATATCGCCCGGGCCCGGCGCTCGGTCCGCGTCATCGACGCCGGGGCGCCGCGCAACCGCTTCGCCGCGCATTCGCACGGGGTCTTCACCCAGGACGGCAGCGACCCGCGCGCGATGATCGCCACCGCGCGGTCGCAGGTCGCGGCCTATCCCACCGCCACCGTGGTCGAGGGAAAGGCCGTCGAGGCGGCGCGGGAGGCGGACGGCTTCTCGGTCCGGCTGGAGACCGGCGAGGTGCTGGAAGGCGCCCGGCTGGTGCTGGCCTTCGGCCTGTCGGACGAGCTGCCCGCCATCCCCGGGCTGGCCGAGCGCTGGGGCGTCTCGGCGCTGCACTGCCCCTACTGCCACGGCTTCGAGTTCAGCGGCCGGCCGCTCGGGGTGCTCAGCACCTCGCCGATGTCGGCGCATCAGGCCATGCTGATCGCCGAATGGGGGCCGACGACGCTCTATCTCGACGGCGGTCCCGAGCCCGACGAGGAGACGTCGGCCGAGCTGCGGCGGCGCGGCGTCGCCGTCGAGCCGGCGCCGGTGCGGGCCCTGCACGGCGACGGCGCCGGCCTGTCCGCGGTGGAGCTCGGCGACGGCCGGACGGCGGCAGCGGCTGCGCTCTATCTCGCCCCGCGCACGCGGCTGAACAGCGGCATCGCGCAGCAGCTGGGCTGCAAGCTGGAGGATGCCCCCACCGGCCCGATCATCCGCACCGATCCGCAGAAGGCGACGACGGTGCCGGGCGTTTTCGCCGCCGGCGACATCACCCGCGGCGCCCACAACGCGACCTGGGCGACCGCCGACGGCGTCATGGCCGGGACCGCCCTGCACCGCTCGCTGGTGTTCTGAGCGCCCTCCGCGACGTCGCCCGGCCGCGCGGACGCCCGCCCCGCAGCCGAACGCCGAGCTTTCACCCGTCCGAACCCGCTGTATCCCGGGGAACATCCGAAGCGGTGCGGCTCCTGCATTCTGGTTCCGGTCTTCATCACACCTCGACCGACAGACAGCACGGAGCCGAACCCATGAAAACGTGGACGATCACGGGACCGGAGGTGCCGGCACTGGCACGCTTCGACCAGGCGATGAGAGCCTACATGACGCAGCACGATGTGCGTGCAGGGTCGATCGCCATCACCAAGGACGACCGCCTCGTGTTCTCCAGAGGATACACCTGGGGAGACCCCGACTATCCCGTGACCCGGCCGAACAGCGTGTTCCGGATTGCGAGCTGCAGCAAGCCGTTGACCAGCATCGCCATCTATCAGCTCGTTGAAAAAGGCCTGATGGGACTGGACGACAAGGCACAGGCGATCCTCAACCTGAAGACGCCTGCGGGAACGGCACCGGCTCTCGATCCGAAGCCGAATTCCGACAATCAACCCGGGCATTACTGGCCGGCCGTCACGATCCGTCATCTGCTGGGACACCGGGGCGGGTGGAACAGAGACATCAACGGCCATAACGATCCCGTCAATCGCGATGTCGAAGTGGCCGCCGCCTTCGGCCGATCCGTGCCGGTGACGAAATACGATGTCGCGTCGTTCGGCGTCGCCCAGCCGCTGCAGTTCTGGCCGGGCACGGACTCGCATTACAGCAATTTCGGCTACAGCATTCTCGGCCTGGTGATCGAGAAGAAGACGGGAAAGCCTTACGAGCAGGCGTTGCTCGAATCCGTTTTCGTCCCGGTCGGCGTGGGGCGCCCCCGCATCGCGTTCAATCGCAAGGAAGAACGGGCCAAAGGGGAAGTCTTCTATCACGACGCGGCCGAGCGCACCGGCCCCAGCATGCTCGAGCCATCGCAGCCGATGGTCGAATTCCCTTACGGCGCCGAGAACTTCCGGAACTACGATTCGTTCGGCGGCTGGGTTCTGGCCGCGCCGGACTACGCCAGGGTCCTGTCGCAGTTCAGCCGCGGCAGCGACAATCCGCTCCTGAAGACGCCCATCGGCAAGATGCTCGGCTGGCAGCAGGTTACGTCCGGCGGGACCACCTACGGGCACGGCGGAGTCATGCCGGGAACCGCCAGCGCCGTCATCTATCGTCCGGATGGTCTTTCGATCACCGTCCTCTGGAACAAGAACGGCCCCGCCACGCTCGCTTTCGAGTCAAAGACGATCAACCATGCCGATTTGTGGCAGCAGTTGCTCGATGAAGTGAAGCAGAGCGATTGGCCGGCGCATGATCTGTTCCACACCGAGTGGGGCCTCTCCGACTGGCACGGATGGTATGGGCTCGGCGGATCGATCGTCGATGCGCCTGCGGTCGTGGTCTACGGCCCGGATGCCCACGACATCTATGTGCGGGGAACGGACGACCGCCTGTGGCAGAAATGGTGGGATGGCAAGCGCTGGAATCCCTCCGACGAAGGCTGGGCGCCGCATGACGACGGCGGCTTCCGCCTCGGCAGCGCGCCCGCCGTGATCGCCAGAGGCAATGATTTCCGGGACGTCTACGTGCGCGGCCAGGACGGCAAGGTCTATCACAAATACTGGAACGGCAAGACCTGGACCGGATGGTTCGGGCTGGGCGGATCGATCGTCGGTGCCCCTGCCGTCGTCGTCTACGGCCCGGACGCCCACGACATCTATGCGCAGGGAACGGATGGCCGCCTGTGGCAGAAATGGTGGGACGGCAAGCGCTGGAATCCCTCCGACGAAGGCTGGGCGCCGCATGAGGACGGCGGTTTCCGTCTCGGCAGCGCGCCCGCCGCAATCGCCGAAGGCAAGGATTTCCGGGACGTCTACGTGCGCGGCCAGGATGGCAAGGTCTATCACAAATACTGGAACGGCAAGACCTGGACAGGATGGTTCGGGCTGGGCGGATCGATCATCGGCGCCCCTTCCGTGGTCGTCTACGGCCCAGACGCGCACGACATCTATGTGCAGGGAACGGACGGCCGCTTGTGGCAGAAATTCTGGGACGGCAAGCGCTGGCACCCTTCCGACGAAGGCTGGTCGCTGCATGACGACGGCGGCTTCCGCCTCGGCAGCTCACCTTCGGTGATCGCCGAGGGCGCGGGCTTCCGCGACGTGTACGTCCGCGGCAAGGACGGCAGGATCTATCATAAATACTGGAACGGCAAATAGATCACCGCGAGAAAGCATCGACCGAGGTGTCGCTTCGGTCGATGCTCATATTCTTTCGGATTTATTTGGGAAACTATATTCCAGGCGACGCACACCCTGCCCTCAGCGGAGATGGACGGTGAAGAAGCGCTGCAGCCCGGCATTGTACAGCCAGACCAGCTCGAACCGCGGGCCGACGCCGTTGTCGAGCCGGCCCAGGGCGCCCAGCGCCGGCAAGCCGACGTCGAACAGGGCCGCGGCCCCCGGCGGCCAGTCCATCCCGAACTCGAAGTCGAGCCCCGCCCCGCCCTTGCGCGGGCGGTAGATCGCCATGCCGCCGCCCAGGGCGGAGTACAGGCAGAGCGCGCCGCGCCCGTGCACCGACAGCCCCGCCGCATGGGTCTGGAGCCCGCGGATGAACTCCGGCCCCGCCGTGAAGGTCTCGGTCAGCATCGATGCGGGCGCCGGCCCGGACGGGAGGCGCAGCGCGGCGATGGCGATCGTCCGCTGCGCCGCGTCCACGCCGGCCAGATAGGGCAGGCCGTCGATGTCGACGACCGCGAGGCCGGACAGCAGCGGGCGCCAGGGCGCCAGGGTGCCCGCGCGGCTGGAGGCGATGGTGTTCGGAATGGCGACGCCGGCGCTGAAATCGATCTCCTGCAGCGCCAGCTCGCCGGTGATGCGCCCGTAATGCAGCACGTAGAGGCCGCCATCCAACTCGAACGGCACGACATGCGAATAGCCCGGCACGGGCGCCGAATGGGTCGCCAGGACGAGATCGAGCCACGGGTTGGTGCCGGGGGTCGGGAACAGGTCGATCCGGTAGATCACCCGCTGGTCGGTGAACAGGTTGGTCAGCAGCAGGTAGCGGGCGACGCCCTGCGCCAGCACCGCCATGGCGGTGAAGCCGCCGGTGATGGTGACGTCCCGGATCGGGGTCAGCACGGGCGAGCCGCGATCGGCCAGGCGGCTCACATCGTAGGCGGTGATCCGCCCGCTGGGGGCGTGATAGGCGATCGCCAGGGACAGACCGTTCCCGTCGAACGGGACCATATGCGTCCACCGCTCCTCCGCCACCGCGGCGCTGGTCGCGGCGGTGATCGCATGCGCGGCCAGCCAGCGGTCGATATGACGCTCGCAGACATCGCAGAACAGGGCCTCCCCTTCGCCGCGCATGAGGCAGCCCAGGGCCGGACGGAACAGACCGCAGGACACCTGACCGCCGCCCTCGAACAGCCCGATCGCCCGGGCTGGAAGCGGCGGGACATGCGGCCGCGCCGCCTTGTCCCGGACGCAGCCACCCGGCGGGGACGCCACCGTGGTCGGGATCTGGACACCGGGGGTCAGGGCGTCCTGCCAGGGGATCAGCCCGCGCCGCCGCTGGGCCGTGATGTTGGGTTCGGCAGGCTCCGGCGGGTTGCGGACGGCGTGGACCGGCTCTCCGGGCGCGCCGGTCCGGATCTCGTATTCATCCGCCAGCCCGAATGCTGCATGGCCCAGCTCGTGCACGAAGGTCTCGAACCGGGCGTTGGTGCTGCCGTGCAGTGTCAGGAACGCGACGCTGTCCGGCGCCACGCCGGCAGGGTGCTGGCTGTTCACCAGCACCAGGACGGAGTCGAACGCCGGCAGGCCGGTCAGCTCCCACAGGACGTGCCGCACCGCGGACGCGTCCCCCTGCAGCGACCGCGCGATGCCCGGGTCGAAATGGACGTCGAACGGCGTCCGGTCCCAGTAGCCGGCGGGGGGCGCATGCAGGGGCTGGAGGACGGTGGCGCTGGCCTCGGACCGGCAATCGATGCGGACGATCCCGATCCGGTCCCAGTGCCGATTGAACGGAGGATGGTCCCGCAGCGCCGTCACGATCCCGTCCGCGGCCTCGCGGAAGGCCTGCATCTCGTTGGGCAGGAACCCCTCGGACAGGATGGCGATGCGCAGCGCCAGGGTCCGGTCGAACGGGCTGCCGCGCAGCCAGAAGGCGACCGGTTCGACGCGCTCGATCGGAAGCGGCATGGCGGCCTCTCACCAGGGCTCGAAGACGGCGACGGGGACCGCGGGCGCATGCGGCTCCAGCGTCGCCTGGACCACCAGGCTGCGCGCGGCGGGCAGGATCGGCAGCACGGCGGTGATCGTCGCCCGGTCCGGCGGCGGGCCGGGCCGCGCCATGGGCTCGCCGTCCCCGCCCGGCACCTCCGCGCCCCAGGCCAGCGACTGGCCGAGCAGCCGCCGGAACAGCGGCCGGCCGGTGCCGTCGCGCAGCTCCAGCCAAGTGCCGCTGCGGCCGGCCCAGTCCTGGTCGAGCGGGTCCGACGCCGGCTGCAGGTCCTGGTCGATGGTCTCGCGCTGCACCAGCTGCACCGCCGGCTCGCCGGCCGCCAGGCGGCCGCGGTCGAAGTCGAGCACGACCCGTTCGACGCCGGAGGGCCCGACCAGGTCGAACAGCCCGCCGATCGCCAGCCAGGTCGCCGGGTCGACGATCCCGGTCGCGGGAAGGCCGCGATCCGCCTGGAACGCGGCGACGGCGGCACCCGTGTCGGGGGAATAGTCCCCGGTCTCCGCGAGCGGGCCGGCGTCGGCGACGATGTTGAGCAAGCGCTGCAGCAGCGCCACCGGCGGACCCGCCATCGGCGGATCGCCGAGGCCCGGCTCGAGCACCGGGAAGGGCGCCGCCAGCGCCAGCGCGATCCACGCCCGCGGGTCCAGCCCGCCGGCCTCGGGCAGCAGGGCGGCGGCGCGGAAGGCGCGCACCGCACCCTCGGTCGCCGCCCCGAAATCGCCGTCGATCGCCAAGGGCAACGGCAGGGCCGTCGCGGCGTTCAGCATCGCCTGGGCCAGCTTGACCGTGCCGGAGACCGCGCCGGGCCCGATCTCGGGCACCTCCTCCCAGGCCGGGCCGAACCCGACCAGAGGGCCAGCATAGGACGGCCAGGCCGGCGGCTCCTCCGGCTCCTGTCCCGGCCCGGGTCCGCCGATGCCGATGTCCGGTCCGACCGAGAGATCGGTCGCGATCGCCGGCGGCTCGACGCCGATGAACTCGGCATAGACCAGCCGGGCGGCCGTCGGCGGCAGGAGCATCCACCAGCTCGGCCGCTCGAGGGCGCGCCCGGTCGCCGGGAACCCGGTCTCCCACAGCGGACGCCGCGCCGGCGCAGCCGGCCGGAGAGCCGCCAGCCCGCCCGCCGGGGCGGCAGGCCCGGCGAAGCTCGGCCGCGCCTCCAGCAGGGCCCCGGGCCGCGGCGTCAGGAGTCCGGGGAGGCCCGGCTCCGGCGCGTCGACCTGCCAGGTCTCGTATTCGCGGATCACCAGCCGGTAGCGGCCGGGCGCCGGCACGGCGGCGAATTCGACCAGGCCGGAGAACAGGGCCGACGGGCCGTCGGCGCCCGACGCCTCCGCCGTGACCTTGACGATGGTCGGCGGGGCCGGCCGCCAGCCGAGATCGCCGGCCACGTCGGCGCGGCGCTCCTCCACCGTCACCTCGATCCGGTTGCGCCACGGCACCTCCACGCCGGCCTGCGGCCCGGGGCCGGAGACAACCAGTCGGTAGAGCGCGGGCAGGTCGGGATCGGCGATCAGCACGGCGGAGCGGTCGGGCGCGATCTGGATCACCTGTGCCGGCGCCACCGCCGAGATCTCGGCGCCGGGGATCGAGTCGGGCTGGAACCGCACCAGGGCCAGCCGCACGAAGGGCATGTAGGCGTAGTCCGCCCTCAGGGTGACGTCGGCGTACCACAGCTTGCGGCCGGCATCCCAGGCGACCGCATGCCCGGCGACGTCGACGACGGTGTCCCTCTCCGGCAGCGGCAGCGGCACCTCGCCCATCGTCACCGTGGCGGCGGTCAGGTCTGCCAGGCTCGGCAGGGCGGGAAGCCAGCCCGACCGGCGCAGCGGGTCGAGCCCCCATTCGGTGATCCGCCCGGCATAGCGGTCGCGGCGCTCGAGCGCGTCGGGGGCGGGATGCCCGGCCGGCAGCAGCACCACGCCCAGCAGCTCGCCCTCGCCGGAGGCGTACCAGGGCTGGTCGAGATAGATGCGCAGGCCACGCCCTTCCCGCACGCTCGATACCAGCGTGCTGGTCCGCTCCCGCTGCCAGCCGAAGGTGGGGAGGACCTGGACGATCTTCGGGGCGGGCGGACGCGCGCTGCCGGGCACCGAGACCGTGACCGGATCGCCGGTGCGGGTGAAGTCGAGATCCCGGTCCGCGGGGAAGTCGCCGACGAAGCGCGACGTCGCCACCGCTTCGTACCGCACCAAGCGATGGCGGGTGTCGCCGAAGCCCTGGATCGGAGCAGCGGCCGGGATGGTGTCGGGCGCGATGGCCGGGTCGTCCGGCCCCCTGGGCCGCTCCGGCGCGAAGGACACGCGGTCGGGCGGCCGGATCACCGCCACCCGGCGGCGCCTGGACTCGCGCTCGGCCTCGCTCAGGGTGTCGTCTCCGGCCGCGCCCTGGGCCGGGACCGGCCCGTCCGGCCGGTCGAGCCGCACCGGCTCGACCATCGCCTGGGCCGGCTCGAGCCGGAAGCCCTTCTCGTCCTCGGGGTCGAGGACGACGTCGTCCCAGCGCGCCCGCAGGTCGATCTGGCCGGTTGAGGCCAGATGCACCCGCAGGTCGCCGACCAGCGTGGCGTCGGGCGAGCCCGGCGCCCGCATGGCGACGAGCGGCACGGTCGCCGGCCTGCGCCGCCCAGCGAAGATCGACGGCTGCCGCACGAAGGCGGCCGGAGGCGGGCAGAGGAAGGCCGGGCGCCCGATCGGCTGCTGCACCGCATGGATCAGGTGCAGGGGGATCGACGGCGTCAATGCCCATTGGCCGCCTTCCAGCGCCAGCCGCGACCACTGCGCGGCCAGCCGCGCATGCGCCTGCAGGTCGACCGCCAGCAGGGTGCCGTTCCCATCGTCGCCCCGCCCCTTGGCCACGATCTCCCTTGCGCGCCGGTCCAGGTAGCTGCGCTCCCAGGCCCAGATCGCCATCAGCCCGAGATCGGCATCGGCCAGGGCCGAGCTCAGCCGGGTTTCGCACACCGACGCCTTGGGCAGGGAGACCGTCAGCACGCGGGACACCGGATCCCAGGCCGGCGGCGCGTCGCCGTCGACGGCGACGATGCGGAAGGCCCGGCGGTCCGGCCAGGCCGGGCCGAAGCCGACCTGCAGCACCGGCCCGTCCTCGCCCGCCGGATCGTCGCCGCGGCTGACCAGGCCGCCGGCGCCGGCGAACAGCACCCGCCCCGGCGGCACGCCCGGCAGGAAGCGGAAGGCCGCCGCCCGCGCCAGCGGATCGGGCAGATAGTCGACGGCCAGCTGCGGCCCGTCCTCGACCGGCACGGCCGTCGGCGGGTCGCCGATGGCGATGGTGCCGAGCTTGGCGTCGTCGCGGGCCACCAGCATCGCCAGGGTCGCCGGGTCGCCCCTCACCCGGCCGGCCGCGTCGTCCAGCATGCCGTGGCGCTCGGCCATGTCGACCGATGTCCGCGGCGGCGCGACGTGGCGCTCCTCGACATCGGGACTGGCCGCACCGTCCAGCGACGGGTCGGCGTTGAAGCTTCGGATCACCATGCGGTCGAGCGCCGGCCGGCGCTCCTCCGGCACCTGGCGCAGCACCAGGATCGGGTGCGGCACCGGCTCGTGGCGCAGATAGGGCCGCGCATCCGGCAGCGGCGGCAGCGCCACCGGAAAGCCCGGCAGCGATGCGGGGCCGGCCTCCGCCTCGGTCGGCGGCGGGCTGTTGCCGGCGAGGTCGACGACCCGGGCGCGCATCCGGTAGCGGTCGCCGAAGCGCAGCCGCGGCAGGGAGCGCGGCGTCGGCGTGAAGCTCTGCCGCATCGGGAAGGCCGTCACCGGCAGATCGGCGCTGTCGTCCGGCTTCAGCGGGTCGTGCGCGTCGGTGCGGTGGATCGGCTGCTCCGGCCGCGGCGCCGACAGGCTCCAGCCGGTCCAGCGCGCCATCGCCTCGTGGACATAGAGATCGGTCTCCACCGGGGGCAAGCCCGGGGTCTCGGCCCGGGTCGGGTCCGGCACCGGGCTGGCGGCGGCGAACTGGGAGAAGCCCTCCTCCTCGGCTTCGAAGCGCACCGCCGCGTCCTCGCCGAAGCTGTAGGTCCCGCGCCGGCGGTGCAGCGAGGCCCAGCGGCCGTTCGACGCCGACCAGATGTCGAGCCGCCAGCCCCGGACCAGGTCCGCCGCCCCCAGGACGACGGGACGGCGGCGGCCCGGCCCGACGGCCAGCGCCGCGTCGATCCCGGCCGACCGCGCCAGGGCCTGCACCACCTCCGCCCCGCGGTCGTGCATCGCCAGCGACAGGCCGGCCGAGCGCAGCGACGGCAGCGCACCGTCGACCGTGGGCGCCCCGGCCGCGTGCTGCAGCATGGTGGCGAGCCCCATGGCCTTGGCGAGGGCGCCGTCGAGGTCGAGATCGAGCAGGTGGAACCCGGTCTCCGGCAGCCCGAGGAAGCCCTCGACGATCGTCCGGTCCTCGCCGGGCGCCGCCGCCGCGAAGACGGCCGGCTGCCCGTCCGCGGCCGGCTGGTGGCTGTAGCAGACGGCGGGCGTCATCGGCACGACATCCCGGAACGCCTCGGCCGGCTCGAACCGCTTCACCGCGACGGTCGGGGCCTGCGCCGCGAAGCGCCCGGGCCGCGCCAGCCGGCCGCGGGCGACGGCGTCGGCGGGGACGGTGACGTCGAGGACCAGGCCGAGCGCCCGCGACAGGGCCGGATGGTTGGCGATGGCGGTCAGCGCCTTGTGGAAGTCGAAGACCCTGGACAGGGCCTCGGCCGTGCGCGGGATCGGGTCCGGCGCATCCAGCCCCGGCTGCGGCATGCGGTGGAAGAGGAAGAAGTCCTCCAGAGGGTTGGTGCCTTCAAGCTCGCCCGCTGCCCGATGCTTCTGCCGGCGGTAGCGTCCCTCCCGAAGTTCACGGAGCGTCTCGGCCGTCGGGCGGTCCGACAGGTGGAACCCGTCCAGCAGGTTCCGGGCCTCCCGCGCCCCCGGGAGGCTCCCGGGGCTCCGCTCCAGCATGGCCAGGTATCTCTCCTGCAGGATCGCGAGCGCGTCGCGGGTGCGGTAGGACTGCACCAGCCGGTCGCGCGCATCGTCGAACTCGAACGGGTCGACCGGGGTGTCCTGGCGGAACAGCACCCGCCAGATGTCCGGGCGCCATTCGGCCGGGACCGGCTCGGCCCCGACGCTCGCCGCGCCGAACTGCAGGGTGATGCGGGGCGGCGCCGCCGCGATCCGCGCCGTCCAGTCCAGCATGTCGGGATAGGCGCCGAGGGCGGTGGCGCCGGCCAGGCGCGGCGCCACCACGATCGACAGCGCCAGCCGCCCGTCCGAGGCCAGGCCGTTCGGGATCGCGATCAGGTTCAGGGTCACCGCCATGATCCGGACCTTTCAGGCGAAGGCCGCGGCATAGGCCGCCCAGTCGTCGGCGGTCAGGGCCTTGCCGATGCTGAGATGCTCGCTGCCGGAGGTGAAGCGCCGCTCGACGCTGAAGGACACGGATTTCGAGACGAAGGCGACGCGGATCGACACGGTGACGGTGGCCGATCCCCGCGCCATCGGCGGGTCCGGGTAGTAGCCGAGCGAGATGTTGCATTCGATCGATGCCGTGTAGAGCAGCAGCACCGACACCTCGCCCCCGACCCGGACATAGCCGGTGAGCTCGGCGGTCGTCTCGCCGGCCTCGGATCTGGCGAGGCCGAGATAGATCCCGGCCAGGGAATGGACCGAGCCGCTGGCGATGCCGATGTCGAGCGAGAACATGCCGCCGAACTCGAACATCGCCTCGACCGCGCGGACGCCGCCGGGGTCCAGCACGACCCGGGCGAAGCCGCCGCCGCCCAGCAGGATCACCGAAACCCCGAACGGCTTCTCGCGCGACGAGAAGGCGAAGGCGAAGGTCGGGGAGCCGGTCAGGAACGGCAGCACCAGCGCGGTGTCGATCGCGATGTTGCGGATCGAGAACACCCCGACCGCGGCCGGCGGCACGGCAAAGGCGAAACCGACCTCGACGGCGTCGGGCCGGAGCTTCAGGCGCGGGCCGTTGGCGCCGAACAGGCCCGGCGGCAGCAGCTCGGTGAATTTGTGCAGGAACTCGAGCGCGCCCAGGAACTCGATCGGTTCGGCCCTGTCGAGATCGACCGTGACCTCGGTGCCCTTGCCGGTCTCCGACCGGAACCGGAACCGCTCGAACTTGATCCGGGCCACGCCGGACAGCTCGATCGAGAAGCCGGACAGCGTGCCGGTGATCACCGTCGACGGCGCGGCGATGGGGTCGCGCAGCGGCCTGGCCAGCTCGGCCTTCACCTCCAGCCGGCCGCTGCCATCGGGCTTGTAGGTCAGGGGGCCGACCCCATGCTCCTTGGTCTGGCAGGCCCAGGTCATGGATGCGACCGCCTGCTCGGGGGCGGCTGCATCGGGCTTCAGCTCGGTCTTGATCTTCGGGGCGGCGTCCCCCAACGCGGTCGAGGCGAGGATTTCGCGCAGGGGCAGCACGCCGAACAGTGTGGCGTCGACGGAGGCGAAGGCCCCGTCGAGGTCGAGCTGGCCGAGCGCCGCCTGAGCCAGGTCGCCGCCGATCGGGCCGAAATCGCGCGAGAAGCCCCGCACCGACAGGTTCGGGCAGCTGATGCCGCCGGCCTGGTCGGCCGAGAAGTCGACGCCGAGCGGTTTCGCTGCGATGACCTTCGCGAACACGCCGGCCGCGTCGAAGCCGTCGCCCAGGAACTCCTCCGTATAGGCGATCGCGGTCTCCGCCGGCCGGCCGGTCAGCGCCTCGACCGCCGGCACCCGCACGTTGATCTCACTCAGCCCCGGCAGGGCCCGCTCGAGATCGACGGCGAAGCGGAAGCCGGTGGCGACGAAGCTGGTGGTCTCGACGGCGGCGTCGGACGGGGCCAGCCTGATCTTCGCCGGCCTGGCGCGGGCGGCGGTCCTCTCCCACTGGGCCTCGTAATACCCGGCCACCGCGTCGAAGCGCGGCTTGGGGTCGTCGTCCTCCGGCACGAAGATCAGGCCGATCTCGAAATCGATCGGGTTGCCGGCCCGGTCGGTGCCGGTGCAGGGGAACGGCCAGAAGCCGTTGCCGGGCCCGATCTCGAAGCTGAGGGTCTGGATGCCCCCGTCTTTCGGCCACCGGATCCGGTCAGCCTCTTCCGGCACCTTGATCTTCGGCGTCTGGTCGACATTGATCCGGATGCGGTCGAACGGCATCCCGCGCCCGCCATGGTCCAGCTCGCCCTCGTCGTAGCTGCGCTCGCGCTCGTCGACGAGGATGCGATGGTACTGGCGGAGATAGGCGACCGGGGAGTCGCCGGCGGGTTCGAACCGACGTTCGGTGACCTTGATCAGCGTGGCCCGGTGCATCAGCGGGAACAGCCCCCCGCGATAGGTGGTGCGGACATAGCCGTCGCGCCCCAGGGCCGCGACGTGCCGCCAGCTCGAGAACGAGAGACCGGCCGGCCCTTGCGGCCAGACCCCGCCGCCATCGAGGAAGCCCCCCAGGCTCGACAGGGCCAGCTC